>JBEBIK010000196.1:0-4578 GCA_040080445.1 Pseudobdellovibrio sp. | reverse complement strand
CATATCTCTAACAAGTTTATTTTTTTTATCACAGAACTCCGATGCTCAACAATCAAGGGCTGCAAAAGCAGTACAGATTTCACCTCCCGCGCCTCTACCTGTTCTTAAACTAAATGATGCTCTACCTGCTAATTTATTTGTTGAATTGGCTCGTGCGATTAATCCATCAGTGGTTAACATTTCAACTTCGGCTAATCCCCGCCGTATGCAAAAAGATCCTATGCAAGAAATGCTTGAAAGATTTTACGGCGCACCTTCACAAGACGATAATGGCTGGAACAGCAAACCTCGACGCGTAGGCCTTGGAACCGGCTTTATTATTCGCGAAGACGGTTTAATTCTAACTAACGCCCATGTTATTAGTGGTGCCGATATAATCGAAGTGCAACTCAGCGAAGGCTCTGAAAAACAATACACAGCCGAAGTTATTGGCAGCGACATTAGAACCGATATTGCTTTAATAAAAATTAAGCCTGAAGGAAAACTTCCTGCAGTTAATCTTGGCTCTTCAAAAGATTTAGAAGTTGGAGAGTGGGTTGCAGCTTTTGGTAACCCATACGGGCACGGACACTCCGTAACTAAAGGAATTATTTCTTCTAAAGGAAGAGCGATTCAAGAAATTAATAAAATTCCACTTTTACAAACAGATGCCTCAATCAACCCTGGAAATTCGGGCGGCCCGTTGGTCAATTCAAAAGGCCAAGTCATCGGAGTTAATTCTGCTATCGATGCTAGAGCGCAAGGTATTGGTTTTGCTATTCCTATAGATGAAGTTAAGGCTATTTTGCCGCAACTTGAACAAAAAGGTGGATTACAAAAAGGTTTTGTAGGTTTAGGTTTAGATGACCTCGACATGCAAACAGCAGCGTACCTTAAAATGAACGATGAGTATCGCGGCTCCGTTATCGTTAGTGTTCAACCCAGTGGCCCTGCCGACAAAGCTGGTATGAAAGTTTACGATGTAATTGTGAGCGTAGACGATAAAAAAATCAAAAACACTCAAGACCTAATTGATTTAATCACTGACAAACAAATTGGTTCTAAAATTAAAGTTAAGTTTTTAAGAAATGATCGCGGTCAGGCCGTAGAAAAAACAGCAATAGTTAATATTAGCGAAAGACCTGACGAAAAAAAACTTTTACCAAAAAAACAGAATCGTTAAAAATAAAAATGAAACATTAAGTAGGCGTAGTCTTCGAATAAATCGGTCTGCGCCAAAGTTCTTCTTTTAGACCACAGCGTTTCAAATTCAAAGTGTGGGCGCGGATACCATATACCTCCAACGCCAAAAATCTGCGTCTCAGATGAGCTTGTAGTGTCGGTCTTTCCCCACTCCTCAACGACTTGCAAATGCATACCTTTATGAAATTCGTAACCGAGTTTAAGCAATTGAAATATCGATTTAGTTTCGATATCTTTAGTATTATCTTTTTTCCAAACATGATCCATTTGAACTAACGTGTAAAAATTTTCGCTCCAGCCTAATGCCGCCTGCGCGCCCATCATTATTTTACTATAAGTGTCGGCCTCACCGTACCAGTAGTTAATACCGATTTTATATTGGTCGTTTAAATTGTACTGCAGTTGCAAATTCATCGCTGCTTCCTCAGCTCTAACCGCCGAATCAAGTCTCGATTTTGAAACTCCAGCTAATATCCCCCAACTTTCACCATTCCACTGAACATCGGCACTATCGCGTTCAGAACCTGGAGTTAATCCTAAGTTTTGACGAACTAAAAAATTATGCTGAGGAATATTTAGTCCGTAAATAGGCACATAGCGGCCTAATCTAAAAGATAATTCATCTGATTGCTGATATGACAAATAATATTTTGTAAAATTAGTTTCTAAACTTTGGTTGGCTTGCTTCACTTGGCCAACACTTGCATAACCCGTAACTTTTTTGACTGTTACAGCGGCCTGAAGATTTGCTTCCATCCAAATAAAACGGCCGCTGGTACTTTTCGCGTTGTCTTGGTGCAATTGAATGCCACGCGCATCACCACCTACATTTAACCACTCGCTTACTTTTTCTGGATCGATCGCATAAAAAGCCCTGGCTTCTTTTTCAGAACCCCAAGTACTCAAAACCTCACTTGAAATGGTGCGACCGTAAGCATTTAATAGCCCACCGCCAGAATTAGATACATGACAAGCGCTGCAATTCACATAGTGATGACGAACCATTTCAGGAAAGGCTATCGCAGGAGGTGCCACAAGCAGCACCCAAATAAGATTGAGTAAGTTTTTCAATTTACACCACTACTAACTACTGAATTATATTAATTTTATCTAGAGAAATACTGATTTTAACAATATCAGCTACCTTAACACCAAGATATGTAGGGATTTCGATTTTAAAATCTGACAACTTAACTTCGAAGCTCGCAGTTGATTTCATGGCTTGAGCATCAAGTGTGTACAGACCTGTAATTTCGCGCTCAACACCGTGTAGTATAAGTTTTCCTCTAAAAGAAGAAGTCGCTACTTTTGGAGATTTTATTGTCCAGCCGGCTGGCATTTGAAATTCGTTAAATACCATTTTTGCATCAGGGTAATTTTTTACCTGTAAGTATTTTTCTTTCATGTGTTCATCGCGCATTTCAATTCCGGTCGTTAAGCTATCAAGTCTAAACACAGCTTCGCCAGAAATTTTATTTACATTTACTTTTAAGTTAGCATTAACACCTTCGCCTATGCCTTTGATTTTAATCATACTCGGCCGGCCGATCGCTTCGAACTCAACCTTACCCGCATTCGCTGTGGTTTTAATTTCAGAAGCTAAGGCCACATTACAAAGTAAAATTGCAGCCAAGATAAGATATTTATCGATTTTCAATTTGTTTAACAAGTTCATATATTCTCCGTTTATTATGTTGTACTAAAAATTATTAAAGTTAAAGAGCTTTCTCGGGTGAGCCTTGCTCAATCCAACTGATGATCAATTTTTTTTGCTCTGGCGTTAATGGAGTTCCTCTTTTTGTGGGCATTGTGCCATTTTCGACTTCGAATTTAATTTCATGTCGCTTATCAAACACATTGGCGTAGGTTTCAAGATTAACATCTCCACTATTGCCACCTGCAGCTGAGTGACACTTTAAACAATTCGTTTCAATGACTTGCGCATACACCTTAGCAAAATAAATTTTTTCAGGCTCTATCACAGGCGGCACAACCGGAGGCGGCGGTACAACCACAACAGGCGGCGGTTCCGGTGGCAGAACAACAACTGGTGGTTCTTGAGCTGGTGGCTCAACTGGTTTTACTGGCTCTACGTCTGCAATTTTTCCATTTTCAAGCGCACCGGCATCTATCCAATCGATAATCATTTTAATTTGTTGGTCAGATAAAGCTTCTCTAGACGCTGGTGGCATTTCTTTTTTTGCGACCAAATCTTTTATTAAATCTTTTTTTGCAAAAACTTTTGCATACGTTTCTAAATTGAGCCCTGCTTTATTACCACCACTATCAGAGTGACAACTTAAACAGGCTGGCGCGATGACCGCATCATTTAAAATTTTATAGGTTAATTCATTAGGCGAAGTTATCTTCTGCGGAACTTCGCTACCCGACACTTCTTTATTCTTAGACTGGTTGTAATTGCACGAACTGAGCAATAGCAGACCCGCCAAAATTATAATTTTGTTCATTCCTAACTCCTTATTAAAAACTGTTGCTATTTAAACTACTTAGAATTAAAAAAACTATATCACTGTCATTTTTCTAACACGCCCAAGTCGATTAAAACCTGCAACCAGCTCTTCTTAAAAATGAATTTAAGTTACTTCACTTAAAGTTTCCACTAAGAGAGACTGGAGTATATGATGGGATTTGATGGGATTAATTAAAGACTTATTTTATAAAGGTGAATACCAAGAAGTGCTCGGCAGAACCTTTGAAAACCCCGATCAGCTTAAAACTGAGAACTTCGTCTATGTTATTGGAAGCCTTAGCTTTTTAGGCCGTATCCAAGAGGCTGAAGCCCTTTACTCAGCTAGCCGCAATCGTATTAATGACACCCAAAAAGCCTATGTTTACTTTTTTCTGGCCCTTACTTGGACACGTAGATCTCAGTACAAAAAAGCCAAGAAATACTTATTATTAAACCGCAGTCTTTCAGCAACACTAAAACATGAAAATATCGAAATTAAATTTTTAGTTGAACAAGGCATTTCGTTTTTTTTATTTTTCTTAGGTAAATTCGAAAAATCTCTTTTCTGGAGCGAAAAATCACTAACCTCATCAATTGCCCTGCACGATCTTTGGATGATGGCTTTAGCTCATGATTTGCTGGCTAATAATTTAATTCAGAATGGTCAAATTCACGAAGCCCTCAGACACTTTTCTCAGGCCGTTGAGCATTCAAACAGACTTAAGAACGTGGCTCTAGTAAATGCTATTGAAGTTTCAGCTCTTATTTTTAGCTGTGAGTATGGAATTAATTTAAAAACCTCTTATGAAAATCTAAGAGCTAGATATAACTTAAGTATACATAGCGACGCTTTTTCTTCTGCCAACCTAGGTTTAGAACTCGCGCGTCAACTCACGCTACGTGGCGAATGGAAAGAGGCTACGAAT
>JBEBIK010000195.1:0-4600 GCA_040080445.1 Pseudobdellovibrio sp. | reverse complement strand
GATATTTCGGGATTAACTTTCGGTACGGTAGCTGGCACCTTTGCTCAAGGTAATGATTCAAGAATTACTGGAGCATTACAATCTACTACATTTAATGGATATGTTGCTTCAGCAAGTTGTACTACTTCTGAATCAATGTACTGGAATAGTGTAAGTAGTCAGTTCTTGTGTCAGGCCATTGCCTTCCCAGCTGATGCGGTTACAAGCGTTGCAGGTCGCACTGGTGCAGTAGTGCTATTGAGTTCTGATATTTCTGGTCTTGGTGGTGCGGCATTATTAAATGTTGGTACAGCGGCAGGAACAGTAGCGGCTGGAGATGATTCAAGAATTGTAAATGCAGTGCAAACTACGAGTGTGCATTCAGGTGATGTGTCGGGTGTTTATAATAATTTAAGTGTAGATAAAATCAAAGGTCGCAACATAAGTGCTGCTGCTCCTGGCACGGGACAAGCTCTGGTTTGGGATGGCACACAGTGGATTGCAACTAAAGGGTTTCCGAAATTTACTAAAACTGGTGCGGATCAAACTTTTGCATCAATTGCATTAGCCAATGTAACAGGTATGTCGATTACAGTTGTTGCAGGTGTATCTTACAAATATAAATTCAATGTATTATACACAAGTAGTGCGACAACAATCGGTTTAAGAATTGGTATTACTTATCCTGCAAATACATTGTCTTCGGCTTTAGCGAATATTCCAGGTTCAACAACAGATGGTACTGGCTTCTTGTTCTCAGGTTTTATTAATGCTAGTGGAGATTCGGTGCAAGCTCTAAACACTCCAGCAGCAACTCCAACAGTTGTTATGGCTAACATTGAAGGTGTGTTTGTTGCGTCTACAAATGGTACTATCCAATTGCGAGCAGCCACAGAAACAAATGGTAACAATATAGTCATCAAAGCTGGTTCATTCGTCGAAATCGTAGAAATGCCTTAATTTATAGATTGAAGTGTTCCAAAAAATATTTGGAACACTTTGTAATATTTTTTAAGATTCGCGAAGAGTGTAACTGGTGACTCTTTGTCATAAGCCAAAATAATAAGTAAAATTAGTTTACATACTATGTAGTTTTTTCTGCTTCCTTTTTAGATAATATTTACAAAAAAACCTTCTAATCGTCTTAAAGTAACTTGTGAAGTGTCTTTTTGACCTTAAAAAATCCAAAAAAACTTGGCCGATTGCTTGCTATAGTCCAACACGTGCAATCAATTTTGATAGCAAAGTTTTAGAAACCAAAAACCAATAACGGGGAGATTTTAAATGAAAGCATTATTAACAGTAGCAATATTAGCGTTAGGCCTATCGGCTCAAGCTCAAATCAGATTAGGTGTGCCAGCTTACGGTGGAACAGGTTGTCCGTCAGGAACTGCATCAGTTTCTTTAACTGATGATCAATCTATTTTATCAGTATTATTTGATGCTTTCGTAGCACAAGCTCCATTAAATGGTGCTTCTTTCGATCGTAAATCTTGTAACTTACGTATTCCAGTAAGTGTTGGACCTGGTTACCAAGTGGCATTGATCGCATTTGACTACCGTGGTTTCGCTGCAATTCCAAATGGTGGACGTGGTTCTTTCGAAGCTCGTTACGCATATGTTGGTCAACGTAGACCAGCTATCTTCAGAAAAAACTTTGCTGCAGGCCGTGCGGATAACTACAGCTTAAAAAACGAATTAATCTCAACTTCTATCGATTGGACTCCATGTTCAACTGGTCGTGACTTGATGATGACTGTTGATGCTAACATCTTAGCTGTTACAAATTCAGCTCAACAAGCAACTAACGTATCAATCGACTCAGTAGACGTATCAGCTGGTATGTTATACGCGATTCAATTAAGACGTTGCCAATAATTAGATCTTTAAAAAGATTAAGTTAGATGAAAAGGGATAGGAAACTATCCCTTTTTTTATTTTTTAGTTATTTTTATACGAGCCCAAAGAATTTCTAAAATCATATAAACGATCATACTCACTGTTAAACCCACGCCTTTAAGTAGCGCCCAACTTTCAGTGCTCCAGCTAAGTGCCGCCCAAGTAGCTAAGATGGCATGAGCCAACATAAAAAAACTCAATCTCAAAGTCATTCCGCTCATTTGAGCTTTTACGAAGTCGGGTGCATCGGGATTTTGCTTTTCGATCATCAGTACCAAAAATGGTTTTTTTAAAAGCCATGAGCCTAATAGAAAGCCAAAGAAACCAAATTCTAAGATGGCTGGTTGCATTTTAAACCAGATGCCTTCGCTTGAAATAAGTGACACAGCACCTAAGCCAATTAAGAGTGCATTACCTATCCAAGTAATAGAACTTACTTTTTTGTGAGCCACATATTCATAAATAATTTCGCCGACACCAAAAATCATACCGGCTATGAGGCCCGGTATAACTCCGTATTTTTCTTCAATAACCGTGAAAGCAATAACAGGAAGTAAGCCACCAAAAAATAATGAGAGAGCCTGCTTTTTAGGAGAAGGCTTAGCGGGCGAAATCAAGTGCTTGTCCTGTATGAGGTAGAACAACCACATCGTCTTGCATGACCACTTGGCCTTTTAAAATGGTGTGTGTAGGCCAGCCTGTGACTTTCATGCCATCAAATGGTGTATATCCACATTTATAAGCCACCCATTTATTGGTGATGGTGTTTTCTTTTTTAAGATCCACAATTGTAAAGTCGGCATCATAGCCCACTTCAATACGACCTTTATTTTTTAGTTTAAAAATGCGTCTTGGGTTTTCGCTCACGAGTTTAACAAAATGCTCTAACGATAAACGGCCTTGGTGAACATGATCCAGCATAATCGGTAGAAGTGTTTGCACACCCGGAAATCCAGAAGGTGACTGCGGATAGGGCTTGTTTTTTTCTTCAAGAGTGTGAGGAGCATGGTCAGAACCAATGATGTCGACAGTGCCACCCAGTACAGCCTTCCAGAGGTGCTCCATGTGGCGTTTGTCTCGGATAGGAGGGTTTTGCTGTGCTAAAGTTCCGAGGCGCTCGTAACACTCAGGAGCTGATAGCGTTAAATATTGCGGGAGTATTTCAACTGTGGCGATATCTTTATTCTGCGCTAAGAAGGCCATCTCTTCTGAAGAAGAAACATGCAGAATATGCACGGGGCGATTATATTTTTTGGCTAAGGCAATAGATTTTTTAGTGGAAATCATCGCACTTTCTTCATCGCGCCAAATGTGATGCGCTCTTGGGTGAGCGGCATCAATAGCAATTTGCTTGCGATCTCGCAGCCTGGCTTCGTCTTCTGAGTGAATTGTTAAACGACGTTTACCATTTTTAACAATGGCTTCAAAAACATTATCGTCGTCAACGAGCAAAGAACCAAACGAAGCTCCGAGAAATATTTTAATTCCAGCGCAGTGATCTAAGTTTTCGAGTTCGGCGAGTTGTTCGGCATTATCGTGAGCTCCACCCATGAAAAAAGCGTAGTGACAGTGCGCTCGGTTTTTTGCCAAACGTAATTTTTCAGCAAAATCTTCTTTTGTAGTGGTTGAAGGATTTGTATTTGGCATTTCGAAAATACTTGTAACGCCACCTAAAATGGCCGAGCGAGTACCTGTTTCTAAATCTTCTTTGTGGGTAAGGCCTGGTTCGCGAAAGTGAACTTGCGAATCGATAACACCCGGAAGCACAGTAAGACCTTTGAGATCTAAAACTTGGTCGGCGGTGCAATTAATAGTCGTGGCAATTTCATTTATTAACTGATCTTTAACAGCAATATCAACGCGCACTTTTTTAAGCTGTTGAGATGCAGAATCAAAGATAAGGGCTTCGCAGTCTTTAAGGAGTAAATCGACGTGTTTCATATTCTTAAATTTTAGATGAGGTCTCGATATAAGTCTAGGGACTTTACTTGCCACAAGTGCTAGAAAACTGAGATAATACCTGCAGATGAATGATTTTATAAACTGGATTGCCGTTAATGATACTTTGCTAATTCGCGTAGGTTTTACGGCCGTACTTGTTTTGATAATTGTTTACGTCTATCGCTTTTTTTTCGTACCTAAAATTAATATTCCTGTAGATGAGTCCGCAGCCCGTGCGGGTAATGAAAAAAGCACTTTGGCTGAAAATAAACCAGCCGAAGAAAAAGCGGCTTCTTTTGATTTATCGATTGTTACTAAAAAAACTGAAGAAATTGAAAGCTTAAAAGCTGAAATAGCTAAACTCAAAGTGCAGGCTGCTGATTCAGAAAAAGAGATCAGCGATTTAAAAGAAAAAGCTGAAATGCAAAGCACAGTAACAGCTGAAGCTAACGAAGAAATTGCAACTAGAAGCGAAGCCGCTTCAGTGGCCACTTCGAATAATGAAGCTTCAACTTCAGATTTAGTTTCAAACCTTAATACTAAAATTGAACAGCTGGAGAGTCGGCTGGCCGAGTATGAGATTATTGCAGAAGACATTTCAGAGATCAGTCAGTTGCGGCAAGAAAATGCCGAGTTAAAAAAAAAACTGGCAGCTGAGCCAGCAGACTTAATTGAGGCCACCGAGACTCCTCAAACTGAAGAAATAATCGCGGAAGAGCCCATTGTTTCTGAAGAGCTTATTATCGCTGAAGAGCCCATTGTTGTGGCCGAAGCTGTATAG
>JBEBIK010000194.1:0-4631 GCA_040080445.1 Pseudobdellovibrio sp. | reverse complement strand
TTAGTTAAAGCAACAACCTTACAGCCAGGATCATTATTGATTCGCGAAAATGAAGCTTTGCTTTATTTTAAAAAGGGACAGTTTTTAAATTCATTTAATTCGTTCAAAGCTATTTTTAATCAAGAAAAAGGCGGCCGCTATCTTTTAGGTATGGTGCAATCTTACTACGGCTTATCTAATTTGGAGCGTTCACAACTGGGTAAAGATCTATTAGCAAGCCTTGATAAATACACCTCAACATATTTCGATTATAAAAAAGAATTACTGCTGGGGCAAATTTCTTTGGCCTTAGAAACTAATAACGAACTCTTATACAGAGTTTCATTAAAGCAGTATTTCAATACACCTTGCCAATTGTCAGCCCAGTTTACCAAACCTATTTTATTAGCGCCTAATTCATATTTATGGAAAGATTTAAATGATGTAAAGTCGGTTGTTCTGAAACCGCTCTTTGGCGACGACGTTATTTTATTTCAGTTGCATGATTTACTAGAGCAAGGTCAATTGAGTACAGCGACTGAGCACCTATCAAATAATATTTCAAGAGTTGGTAACCTTCAAAATCGCGAGCAAATGAACTTGTTGCTTTATAATTCACAAAATCGTAATCGTGAAGTGGTTGCGCTTGAAAAAGCTAACCACCTTGATATGTCGTCTGAACTTAATCATCTACTACTGGCTATCAATAAAATAGAGCTTGATGAAAATACTAATATAACTAGTCATTTAGATTTTTTAGCATCAAAACAGCAAGTGTTTTATAGAGATTGGCTTATGCTAGAACAGCTTATTAAAAAGAATTCTACGAATGAGCTAAAAAGCTTTATTAAAGAGCACTTTATCACGACCCAGAATTTTGGCCCCATATTCGTGGCTAGGAGCTTAATTAATTAATGCCGAAAATTTTGTTACTTTTTATTTCGTTTTCGCTTCTTAGTTGCTTTAAAAATAGCGATGGGATGAGCGTAGAGGTTATCGAAGTTAACGAAATTGCAAAAGAAGCTTTTATTCCAAAAGCGTTAATGGCCGAAGTTAAAGACGATATACTCAAAAACAGTAAAACTATTTCACCTGTCTATTTATTTACCCCACTGCAGGTGCAATTTACTGAACTCAATGAAAATGTACTCAGAAAACCAGCTCTGAAGTATTCTTTTCCTAAAGGTGGCGGCCGCATCGATCTTAAAGATGTGGTTATTGGTGATGGAAGTTTTTATATGAGTTTTCCAAAAGAGCAATTTGATGATAATCACGAGATTATGCATATGTATTACATCAGTAATAGTCCTGTCAAAGCTATCGAAGGTGAAAACTTTGGTTTAGGTTGTGGAAAAATGCTCGACCTAAAAAAGAGTTTCAAAAAACTGCAAGTTAATGATTTTTTAAAACTCAATACTAACGAACTCAGATATCTACATGTGTTAGCTGGTCGCTATGTATTTGTATTTAGACAATCTTCGCAGGTTTATATTTCTCAAGTCACAGTTTCTGATTCTCGTTACGCAAAAGAGCTTTGTCTCGGAGCGGATCTATAAATGTCGACTTCAATTAAGCTTTTAAACGATAAAGATAATATTACCGATCGTGCTTTTTTAGTTAAAGATAAAGTTAAAGGCATGGGTAAAAACGGACGTGCTTTTTTAAGTTTACTAATAGGCGACAAAACGGGACATATCGACGCAAGGGTATGGGACCGAGTTGATGAAATTTCTGAACTCTTTGAAATCGGCGATATCGTCAATATCAAAGGGCAAGTGCAAGTTTATTTAAGCCGTAAGCAAGTGATCGTTCATAAACTGGAAAAACCTGACCAAGCTCAGTTTAATAAAGAAGATTATATAATTGAGGGCGCTAAGCTTGATGTGCACGCACTCTATTCAGAGTTAGTAGCGATTACCAATGATATTCAGTCGCCACCAATCAAGCAATTAATTTTAGATAGCCTACAAGACGAAGAAATCAAAAGCCTTATGCTCAAAGCTCCTGCTGCTAAATCTATCCATCATGCGAAAGCGGGTGGATTAATTGAACACATTGTTTCTATTTGTAAGGTTATGAAAATGTTAGCCGGTCATTACGACTATTTAAATTATGATTTATTAGTTTTTGGGGCTATTTTCCACGATCTGGGTAAAGTTTGGGAGCTCGAGATCATCAGAGACCAAATTCAGTATTCGCATAAGGGCCGAATGTTGGGCCATATGCAATTAGCCTGTGAGCTTATAGATAAAAAATCTCAACGTATTCTTGGTTTTCCAGAGGATTTACGCGAAATCTTAAAACATATAGTGTTGTCGCATCACGGTAAGCTTGAGTATGGCTCACCAGTAAGACCTTATATTATGGAAGCCTTTGTAGTAGCCTCAATTGACGAACTCGATTCTAAGATGGACACCATGTTTAGCTTTATTAAATCGGAGCGCGAAACAGGAGATTCTTGGTCACGCTACAGCGAACACTTCGATCGCTACTTCTTTCTCGAAAATTTAAAAGGACGTTGGACTTAAATGATTGATTTTTTAAAGGCTTACAGAAACTACGACCCCGCAGCTAAGTCTTATCTCGAGATATTGTTATTATATCCAGGGCCTAGAGCTTTATTGTTTCACCGTATGGCTCACGCTTTATATTCTGCTAAATTATTTTTTATCGCACGTTTTGTGGCCGATATTTCGCGCACCATCACCGGCATCGAAATTCACCCTGGAGCTAAAATAGGTAAAAGATTAGTTATCGATCATGGTGTAGGTTGTGTTATCGGTGAAACCGCTGAAATCGGCGATGACTGCATTATTTTTCACGGAGTTACATTAGGTGGTCTTAAATTTGATCCGATTAAACGCCACCCAACAGTGGGTAATCGTGTACTCTTGGGAACTGGTGCTAAAGTATTAGGTCCAATTAAAATTGGCGATGGCGCTCGCATTGGTGCTAATGCAGTAGTTATGAAAGAAGTTCCTCCGGGAGGAACTGTTATAGCAGCTGCCAGTATTGAAATTGCTGCCAAACACTAAATTATTTTTTCTTTTCAGGAATATACTCTAAAGGGTTTTCAGGCCATGCGTGCTTTGGATAGCGGGCCTTCAATTCTTTACGAACATCAAGATAACTTGTGGTCCAAAATTTTTCGAGCTGACTTGTTACTTGAGCCGGGCGGTAATTAGGCCCTAATAACTCCACCGTCATACGTAAATTTCCGTTTAAGAGTGTTGGATTGGTTTTAACTCCGAATAAATCTTGAATACGTGCGGATATCTTAGGAGCTTGCTCCGACTCATAGTCAATATTGACTGACTTGCCACTGGGTAAATTAAATTGCGAGGCTAAAGATTGTAAAAGCTTTCGCAAATTTTCAGGAGTACTAAAAATCAAGATCTCAAATAAATTTAGCTCTAAAAAAGCCGTAATAGACTTAACCGAACCCTGCAGTGATTGAAGTACAGTCTGATTAAAATTCTGAAGGTAAGTGAAATCTTCTTCTTTTAATTGTGCTTCTGCTGACTTCTTTTTTAAAAACGAGATCTTTGTAACATAATTTTTATAATGTTCATGTTGCGTTAATAAATCAACGAAGTGTTTTTCAAAAAAGCTTAAAAATAGTTCTGGATGATCTTTTTCGTTTAAATATGTACGTGCAGATTCAGATATCGTAAAAAATCCGGCTACCTTTTTTTCAATTTTATAAATCTTGTTTTTTTCAGCATCATAGGCCACATCAACTATGGTTTTAATATTCTTTGAACTGTATTTTTCAAATTCTGGAGTTGTAAAACCAATAGCAAAATCGCATTTGGACATCGCGCTGCTTAACTCTCGTCCAGAAAAGAGTAAATAATATTCTAACTCAGGAGCCGCAAGATAAGGGCATAGCTCTACACCGCGCCCAAGACTAGAGATCAACATATTTTTTTCTTTACGCTTAGCAATTTTGTAAGGAAAACTTTTAAAATAAGTGCTCATGAGTTCTTCTTTAAAAGAAACAGAAGATTTTGATCTCGTCGCAACTTTAATTCTTTCAAGTTGGGAAGAGATACGTTTACCTAAGTCATTCAAATAAATTTTATTTAAATCGATAGGCTCATTTTGCTTGTCAAAATTTGTAGTTTCGATAAACGCTAAAAATTCACAAGCTTCATTTGTAAAGCCTACTTGTGATAACTCTACAAATAGTAATGAACGCTCGATATCGAGCGGACAGTTTTGAACTAATCGTCCTTTAGGTGTAATATTGAAATTCTCATCAATCAATTGCCAGTCTTTAAGCTGCTGTAAAGCGGTCTTAAAGCTTTTCTTAGGCTGAGTGAGCCAACTGAATTGATCAGGGTTTTGTATACCAAGTGAAAGTAAAGTTAAGCTCTCTTCAAGTAAATCACTTTCAAATATTTCTGGCTGAATTTGCTCACTCATCGACCTTTCATCAAGCTCATGCCAAAGCTGAAAACATGAACCAGCTCCAGTACGAGCGGCGCGTCCTGCACGCTGGCGAAACGCGTCGCAAAGTGCTCGCGCAGGTCGGAGAAGTTCACCTCGTCACCGCTCTCGAAGAGGCCGTCGAGGAGGATCGTTTCGTAGGTCGACAGCCCCGTGCTCGGCTTCTTGCGCGTCAGCTTCCAGTCGTTCGATCCGAACCA
>JBEBIK010000193.1:0-4647 GCA_040080445.1 Pseudobdellovibrio sp. | reverse complement strand
GGTTTAGTTGTTGTGGTTGTTGTAACAACTTCTTCTGTAGCAAATGCAAAAAACGAAGCCAATAAAATACATATTAATAAAATTTTTGACATAATTGTCTCCTTTAAAAATTAGAATAGATAACGTCTGTAGGCGATACTTGAAACTAATCCAAGCCCGCACATAGTCGTCAGCATACCAGAACCACCATAACTCAAGAGAGGAAGCGGTACCCCAACAATAGGAAGTAAACCAATAACCATACCGATATTAATGAACATATGCCAAAAGATATAAGCGGTGAGGCCAACGGTGACGAGAGCCCCATATTTATCTCGGGCTTGATAGGCAATCTCGAAACAAACTTTAAATAAGAAGCCAAAGGTGATGAGCACCAGAAGACTGCCTACAAACCCCCACTCTTCAGATAGAACTGAAAAAATAAAGTCAGTGTGGCGTTCAGGCAAAAACTCAAGTTGCGACTGGGTTCCCATGCGGAAGCCTTTGCCTAAAAATTTGCCTGAGCCTACAGCAATACGCGATTGAATTGAGTTATAGCCTTTACCTTGAGGATCTAAGTCAGGAGAAATAAAAGTAATAACACGATTACGTTGATAATCTTTAAGACCATATTTCCACGCAACTGGAATCGCAATTAAAGCACTCACAACAATAAAAGCTAAAATACTTTTACGTATCTTTACAAAAAACAACATCGTGCCACCGATAAAGAGCAACATCATAGCGGTGCCAAGATCGGGCTGTTTAACTGTTAGGCCAAATGGAATTAGAATTAATAATCCCGGTAATAATAATTCACGAAGCCCCATACCGCGGCCGTGTGAGTTCTGATTCACGAGAAGTCTTGCTAATATTAATATAATACAAAGTTTCATGGTTTCTGAAGGTTGATATCTGAAAAAATGCAGGTCAATCCAGCGCTGACCACCGAGAACTATTTTACCAGCAAAGTCGGTGTAAACTAATGCCATTACATTTATAATGTAGGCCAGCCAAACCAATTTATTGATCCACAGATAATCTACAAAAGTAAGAATAAAAAATATAGTCCAACCACCGGCGAGCCAAATGATTTGTTGAATGAATAAAGACTCGACGTTGACTGAATTAGGGCCATGAGTTGCGCTAAATAAATTAAATAACCCAATCACGTTCAAACAAAAAATAAGAGCAATAAGTCTTAGATCAAGCCTGCTTAAAAAATTTCTTTCATTAACATGTAAACCGCGTAAACCCATATTAATCACTGCCTTCCGGCACAGGCGTGGCCTGCACTCGTTTTTCGCCTTTTTTGAGTCCTTCGGCGATCACATCGGGATGATATTTTTTAAAGTAAGCTTCCATAATATCGCGCACGATAGGAAGTGCTGCATGACTTGAACAACTGTGCTGCGCAAGTACGGTCACGATAACTTCAGGTTTGTCCCATGGGGCCCAAGCTACATACCAACCATGATGGCGCATGTGCATCGGTCGAGAATCACAAGATTTATAAATTTGATCGGCCGAGAAACTCATAACCTGAGCTGTTCCTGTTTTACCGGCCATTTGAATTCCAGGTACTTTAAAGGCTCTAGCTGTTCCGTGAGTGCCATTGCTTACGCGTCTCATAGCTTCTTTTACAATTTTAAATGTAGCAGCATCAATTTTGTAACCGTTTGGCTGAGGTAATGTTACATCGCGCACAATTTCTGGTGATTTTTCGACTAAAATATTTCCGTCATGATCGACTACTTTTTTGATAATAAATGGTTTAACCACTTTACCTTCAGTAGCAATAGTATTGTAAGCCACAGCTAACTGAAGCGGAGTAACAGTTACGTAACCTTGACCGATCGCCAAAGTTAAGTTTTCTCCCGGTTGCCAGTCTTCACCGCGAATAGATTTTTTCCAAGTTGAATTTGGTAATCTGCCGGGAGCTTCGCGGTCCATTTCAATTTGTGTGCGTTGGCCAAGACCAAGTAAGCTCACATAGTTATAGATTTTATCTACGCCAAGCTTAATGCCCATATTATAGAAAAAAACGTTACTACTTCTTTCGATAGCATCATAAACATTAATTAAACCTTCGCCGTTTTTATTATGATTATGAAACCAGCGATTACCAAAGAACATACGTCCTGGAGCATTGATGAGGGTTTTGTCGGTGATGACTTTATCTTGAAGGGCCGCGAGAGCCATTAAGGGTTTGAATGTAGAGCCTGGCCAGAAGTGATCTTGAATAACTTTGTTTCTGAGAGGTTTGAAAGGGTCGCTGGTGAGTTTATTCCAGATTTTTACCGGAACCTCTGTGGCAAAAAAGTTAGGATCAAAAGAAGGTGAGTTCATCCAAGTAATAATTTCGCCATCGGCTTTCATGGCGACTGCAGCACCTATACGTTTATTTTCAGTAAAAGATTTAAAGGCAGCTTCTTGAATATCACGATCAATAGTTAAATAGGCACTATTACCATGGATAGGATCTAAATCGATTATTCGCTGTCCGTAAATATTAGGTATTTCAGTGATTGTTTTGCGGCCATGAGCGTCGACCTGAATAAAGCTGACTCCATCTTTACCACGAATTTTTTCTTCAAGATTTTCTTCTAAGCCACTCTTACCTACGATGTCGCCTTGTTCAAAGATTAAATTATTTTTGTACTTATCATTAAGCTTAGAAATTTCATTACGTGAGATCTCTCCGACGTAGCCAAATATCTGCGCACCATTTTCATGAATTGGGTAGTGACGTATGATAGATTCGCGAATTTCAAGACCGGGAGTATCTAAACGAATTCTCTTAAGTCTAAAAACTTCTTCGCGAGACAGGTTGTCTTTTAATCTTATCGTGGCAAAGGGGCCGTTGATTCTTTTGCTGCGCTTAAATTTATCGACTATTTTTTCTGATTCGATATCTAATATGGGGCCCACAGTGTCTGAAAGTTCTTTTAAATTTTCGACGTACTGTGGAGAAATAATAACTTCAAAACCCGGCAAGTTTTCTACGAGGGCTTTGCCATCGCGATCTAAGATTAAACCACGTGGTGCCGCAATTTTATTTTGCTTAATACGATTGTTTTCAGAGAATTGTCTTAATTCATTACCTTGAAAAATTTGCAACCAAGTGAGTCTGAGTCCAAAGATAATGAATGTTACGATCACAAATATAGAAAGAGTTTTGTAACGACTCTGAAACTCTTTTGCTTCATCGGGATTACTTATATAATCACTCATGCTGTATCTCTTGGTGGTCAGTTGTTGATCGCTTCCATTCGTTTTCGTCAAACAATAGAGTGTCGAATTTGTTTAATATAAAATAAAGCGGGTATGAGAATATAAAATTAACGAGTATTTGCAGCATGCGGTCGATAAACATAAATGAGGTGGGAGTGGTTTCAAGAAAGTCTGAAAAATTGTAATAGCAGATTTCGAAAACAAAACTACCGAATAAAGTTAAAACAACAAAGGAAAATGCTCCAGTAAGCTGAATGCGGTTTTTTACAAACCAAATAGCGCTGTAAGTAACAATGAGCGTGCTCCATATCATCTTAAGTGGAATCTCTGAAAAACGAGTTACGCAATAGCCCAAAAAATAAATATAAAAAATGGTAAACAGCGGGCGCCAATTAATAGTCATGAAAATAACCATAATCAGCCAGATTTGTGGGCTTGGGATAAAAGTAATGATATTGGGCCAAAAGCTCGTTTGAAAGCCACAGCTAATAAAAAACATAGCTGTAAAAATTAAAATTTTAAAATAAAATCTTAAACGAGTATTATTCATTTTTAGCTTCGGTTAAAAAATCTTCTGAAGCCGTTGATTTAACAACGAATACTTCTTCTACTTTGTTAGCATCAACAACAGGTTTTACTTCAATATGCAGAGATGCATTTTTAGTTTTACGTTCAACATTGGTAATAACTGCCAGCGGAAAACCCTTAGGAAAAATATTATCAAGGCCGCCAGTTACGATTAAGTCACCATCTTTAATATCTTCAGTGCGCTCAACGTATTGTAAAACGCAAGACTCTTTGGTTTTGCCTTCAACAAGTCCGTGGGCTCTTGTTTTTTGAATAAGTGCATCAACAACTGAATAGCGGTCTGTGATCAGCATTACGTGAGAGCTGCGAGCCGAAGGTTTAAATATGTAACCGACAGCACCTGAAACCGTGAGCACGGCCTGTCCTGATTTTAAGCCGTGTTCGGTGCCTTTATTAATAGTGATAGTGTTGTGATCGGTAACGAGATCGCGGCCAATGACTTGCGCCGGAATGAGCTCCATTTTAGTGTTCTTTTGAAAGTCGAGTAAAGTGCGCAAGCGCTCGAGCTCGTTTTGGCTCTCAGCAAACAAGTTAAGACGAGTTTTTAATTCGTCATTTTCTTTTTGCAGATTTGTATTTTTAGATTTGATATTGATTATGTTGACGTACTCTGCTGTGGTGGCCCGCACGCCTTGGCTTAAGCCATAGAATAAGTTTTGCACGCTTTGCGCTAAAAAAGTGAAGGGTTTATTAAACCACAGGTTAGACACAGTTTTTTGCTCCATGTTAATGGAAATTAGCGGCAACGAAATTATGACTAACAATATAAAAGCTTTTTTTAAATTAAAGTTTAAAAAGTTCAATTAGACCTCGAAGCTAAACGATAACAAATGAGCTGAGTTTTTC
>JBEBIK010000192.1:0-4667 GCA_040080445.1 Pseudobdellovibrio sp. | reverse complement strand
TTTTCGAACTGGTGCTACGACAGAATCTGGATATGGAACGCCACGAATGACTCTTTTAAATACTGGAGAAGTGGGCATTGGAACGCCAAGTCCGACACAGCTACTTGAAGTTGCAGGAACAATTTACTCAACTAGTGGTGGTTTTAAGTTTCCAGACGGAACAACTCAAATAACTGCCTCAACGGGTACTTTGGCCTTAACCACCGGAAATATTTTTGTAGGTGTAGCTGGAGTTGCAACAAGCGTAGTGCCAAGTGGTGACGTATCGTCTGCAACTGGTGGAGAATTTGTTTTAAGAAATAGTGCAGGCACCAGATCTAATTTAGGATTAGGTACGGCATCTGTATTTAATGTACCAGTGGCGGGTGATGCTGGTACAGGTGAAGTTGTTAAAGGTGATGATTCAAGATTAATAGATTCTCGTGCTCCTACGGGTGCTGCAAGTGGCGACTTAACTGGTACTTATCCAAATCCAACATTAGCTACAACAGGTGTTGTCGCAAGTGCTGATTACACAAAAGTAACTGTGGATGCAAAAGGCCGGGTTACAAGCGCTGGTAGATTAGCTTCAACAGATATAACGGCATTGTATGGTTATACTCCATCGAGTGGTTCCGCTTTACCATCGGATTCAGTTCCGATTTATCAGGTTAAAGTTGCAACAAATCAGAACATAAGCTTATCTGGTCCTCAAACAATTGATGGTGTTTCAGTCGTAGCTGGTAATAGAGTGTTAGCTAAAAATCAATCGGTTGACGTGCAGAATGGTGTGTATGTCGTTTCTGCTGGTGCATGGACTCGCGCAACAGAAATAGATTCTTGGTCTGAAGTACAAGATTATGTTGTGAGGATTTCTGAAGGCACAGTTCAAAAAGGAATGATTTATACTTCTGCAGTAGCCAGTAGCGGTACCATTGATAGCTCATCAATTAATTGGGTCTCAGTGGGCTCAGGTAGTACTGGCCATCAGAATACGGCATTAGGCATAAATGTTTTAAATGCTATAACAGCAGGTAATACATCAAATGCTGCATTTGGTTACAATGCAATGGCATCAACGACTTCAGGTGGCTTTAATACAAGTGTTGGTGCAAGTTCACTTTACTTAAACACGACAGGTGCAACTAATGTTGCAATTGGCCGCGGTGCACTTTATTCAAATGAAATCGGAAATTCAAATGTCGCAATTGGCAGCAATGCATTGGTGAATGTAACAACAGGATCAAATAATACAGGCCTTGGATCTAACGCAGGCTCTGCAGTTACAACTGGTAGCAACAATGTGATTATCGGCACGCTTCCCGGAACGGCTGCTCTTGCAAATACAATTTTAATTGGAGATGGCGCAGGTAATGAAAGATTGCGCATCAACTCGGCTGGTAATGTTGGTATCGGTACAACCTCTCCAGGTTATCAACTTCATGTAAATTATAACGACAGCTCATCAGATAACGGAGTAAAAATAGAAAATGCTGGAACTGTCGGGCCCGAGTTAGCATTAAAAACTACCTCTGCAGGTGGTCGCGAATATTTAATGATTTCGACAGGAAGTTCTAACTCAATCGGTGCTGGATATTGGGGGCTTTACGATAATACAGCAGGCGGTGGAGCTGCCGGTTATCGTATGGTTGCGAATTCTTCAGGTAATATCGGAATTGGAGTTAATTCTCCAGCGGCCAAATTAGATGTGGCCGGTGAAGTTAAGTTTGGTAATACATCCTCTACATGTAATGGAACTACAGAGGGGCAGCAACGCTACAACTCAGCGTCCAAAGAGATGGAATTTTGTAATGGTACAGCATGGTCTGATTTTGCACCCAAAGGTTCTTGGTGTGGTAATGACAATTCCACAGGCGACTACAATAGACTCTGTAAGAGTCTTATTCCTTTCGTTTCGTGCCCATCAGGTTATTCTTTACTTAATTTAGGAATAGCACCTGTATCATCTGAAGGTTCTGGTGAAATAATGTATACATGTATGAAAAATTAATAATTATTTTTTTTAAAGATAGTTAAAATAAGTAGTAAGTGCCAATTTTATAAGTCAGTGAATTTTCTTTAAAATCGTAAGTGTCATTTTTTTGCTGGCGGCTGTCGTAAGCTAAGCCTGCATAAACGCGTCCGTAATCTAATTTGTGTAAAACTTTAAATTCAGCATCGTAAAGAGTACCAATTTTAGTTGCACTACCAGCAACAGAAGTTGGCATTAGTAAAGCTAAGCCAGCATTTAAAGCCAGAGTTAATTTTTCGTATCTTAAAAATGTAAATTCAGGAGATACCTTCAAACTGCTGTTAATTGCTTTTTTAACGGTTACTTCGTTGGTTGCAGTTTGTTCAAAAAAAAGATCTTGGTTTATGCTCAGTAAGCCCGTTAATGACCAGTCGTCATTAAAATGTTGTCTAAGACCAGCTTGAGTTGATATGGGAGTTTGCTCTTTTTCAACAAGGGTTGTTGAGTTTTTGTCGGCAACAATTTCTGTTCGATAGGCGGAAATGCTAAAGAGGGCTTCATAAGTAGTCGTTATGTTATTCTGATAATAGACTTTGAGGCCTTGGCCTAAATTTGTTATTAGACGGGCTTCTATAACTGAAGAAGCGCCTATGAGTTCAGAATAAATACCAAATGGTTCTACACCTAACTTGTTATAGGCTATTTCAGTTTTTTTATTTTTTATTTTAGTAATATTCGAAATTTCTGAATTTGTAGATACAGCTGGCGTTGTATTTTCAGACTCTCTTTTTTGAAGAATATCATCAATATCTTGATCTTTGTAATCAGGTATCTTTTTGTAATTAAACGTTTCTTGCCAACTAAAATTAGCACACTTCTTTGGTATAATTAATATTTGCCCAGGTAAAATAGTATCTACATCTTCGAGGCTATTAATTGTTTGTGCTGTTTCGACCGAGCATTTTTCGCAAAAAAGTGGTCTTAATTTAAAGTAACTCATTAAATCTGAAACTGTATGTTTTTTTTTAATTAAGTATTTATCTAATGAGGTTTCAAAACAAACACCAATTGGTGTTTTGTCTTTATAGCGTGTTAGTCGATTTTTTGAATCTGTTAAAGCATTTGCAAACGAACTAGTTAATGCAAAGACTAAAAAAAACACAGTAAAATTCATACTTTAAGGCTAATGTAGTTTGTATATAGTATCAATTAGCTCACTAATACAAGTAGACTAAAGTACTAGCTGTTGTGTCCACTTTTGAAGAACGCTATTCAGTTCGTCTGGGTTTAATTTAAAAGTCGGATAAATTCTAATACCGATATTGAGTTTTTTATTCCAAATCAGCGCACTAGCTCCAATAGGGTGAGATAAAAGTGTGGGAACAAAAAAACTAACATTTGCATCAGATTGATCACAAGACCATTCACCTAAATTAGAAAACGCTCCCACACAGTGATTATTTTTAAGATTGCTCAGCGCTAAAAATTCAACAACACTTTCCGGAACATATTTTCCTAAATGTTGCCACCACCAAGTGGCTAAATGCTTTTGTTGTTTTAAAGAATGAGTAATAGCTTGTTGATACTGAAGAGAAGACATCGATGGCGACAGATCAATCATAAAATTCGATACATAGTTGCCGCTAAATTTAGAATCGTTAATATCAATGCCTAAATCGTTTCGCATATTAACGGGCACCCACCATGATCGTTTGCCAGAAGTCCAATTAAATTGTTTTTCTAAACTTTTATTAAGGCTAAAAAAAAGTAATGTATTTAAAGAAATACCTAGCACATTCGCTTTGTCTTTTAATTTTTGCGTTTCTTCGGCGTTAAAAGTACAGCTTTCATAAATTCCTTCAACTGTATTTGATTTTTTAAATTCAAAAGGCCAAATATTTTTTTTGCGAGGCTTAGTCCAATGTAAAAACATTAAACAATTAATAAAAAACTTAAAACGACTAATTGCGCGGGGAGGAGTTGGGGTGGCTAAATTTTTAATTTTCCAATTGAACTGCTCGGCTAATTTAAATAACCCACCAGCACCGTCTACTTTTTCATGGGCGAAGTTGATAAGTTCGCTTTTTCCGTTAGCTTCTACTTTATATAAAATATCAGCGCCTTCAGTATTACGACGATAAATTTCAAACCACTGGCCTACGTAGTCTTTTTTCATTTCGAAACTGTATTGCAAATAGAATCTGGCAATAAGATGTCAAAGCTCAAAGCACTTCGCTTAATAGTAAAAGATTCTTTTTCTGTTTTAAGAATGAGATGGTCTAAATTATCGTACATATCTTTGCTAATGGTATAAACCGAATCGTAAGTGGCGCTGATTTTAAAAAACATTGGATCTAAAGCGCGATTGTAATTATCAAAGGCCAGTAGTTGTGGATGTGCGCTTGAAAGACTGAGTGTTTTATTTTTAACAAAGTAATCTTTTTCAGATTCACAGGACCAATTCAATCTTAGCCAATAGCTGTAATTATATTCAATGCAAATTGAATGATTACCGGCTCCAAGCAAAGTGCCGATTACGTCTAAAGCAAATTCAGTCTTTATGCATTCAAGCGTAGTTGTGCCCAATCCGAAAGTTCCACCAGATTTTTTTTCATCGAGATTTTTATGACGTTGAAGTTCGTATTGTTCGTTGCTATTTGGAGATATAATGCCAGTTCTGGCATCGTTTCTAAGGCGCTCAGGGTCTGTTTTATAA
>JBEBIK010000191.1:0-4669 GCA_040080445.1 Pseudobdellovibrio sp. | reverse complement strand
AAGCTATTGTTTCCGAAGTGACCGAAGGTTTTGAGTTATTTGGCGATAAGCCCACTTACAAAGCCTTAACCTTTTTACCTTTTGCACATGTGCTTGGACGTATCGAACACTGGGGCAGCTGTTGGAATGGCCACAGTTTAGCCTATGCTGAATCTATCGAACGCATTAAATCTAATTTAAAAGAAGTTAAACCCGATTTTATAATTGCCGTTCCTCGTATTTTTGAAAAAGTATACTCAGGCATTATGGCGCAAATCGAGACTCAAAAGTATAAGCAGAAAATTTTTGCACATGCTTTAGAAGCCGCACAAGAAATTCAAAAATATAGAATTACAAAAGAATCTATACCCTGGTTATTGCTCGCTAGATATGAAGCTTTAAACAAAATTGCTTTTGCGCCTATTCGAGAAGCTTTCGGTGGAAATTTAAAATTTGCCGTGAGTGGTGGCGCCCCCATAAGCCGCGAACTCGTCGATTTTTTTGGTTATTGCGGTTTACCTATTTTAGAAGGTTACGGACTTACAGAAACTTGTGCCGCGATTTTTGTAAATACACTTTCGCAATACCAAGCAGGCACTGTGGGACACCCAATCGGCGATGTTCAAATTAAATTTGGGGCTGATGGCGAAATTCTAGTTAAAAGTAAAAAATGTTTTATTGAATATTACAAAAACAAAGAAGAAACCGAAAAAAGTATTATCGACGGCTTCTTTGCCACAGGTGATATCGGTGAATTCAACTCTCAAGGCTTTTTAAAAATTACTGATCGTAAAAAAGATTTAATTAAAACCGCTGGCGGCAAATACGTAGCACCACAAAAATTAGAAGGTCTTCTTAAGCAAGATCCGATTATTTCTCAGGTGTTAATTCATGGCGATCAAAGAAAATTTGTAATTGCAATTTTAAATTTTGATGAAATCCAAATTAAACAGTGGGCCGATAATCAAGGCCTGGTGTATGAAAAAGTTCAAGATATTTACAATAGCCCCCTTCTTAAAGTGCGGATGCAAAAGCACATTCAAAGTGTGAATTCAAAATTAGCGAGCTTTGAAGCTGTCAAAAAATTTGAAATCGTAAACGATGCATGGACTGTTGAAAACGGCAGCCTAACTCAATCTTTAAAGGTAAAACGTAAACATTTAGAATTTAAATACTCTGACCTGATTGAGTCGATTTACGAGTAATCTTCCCTTCTTTTCCTAAAAAAAATTCATGCTACGGCTCTGCAATGCGTGATCCGTGCGCTTTTCTATTGATTTAGCACCGCTAATGTAAGAAAAAATGGCTCTTAAGATAAACCCAAAAGAGGTCATTTGTGAAAACAGCATTGTTTATTTATTTTGCATTAGTTGTATTAACGCTTACTGGTTGCCAAAAATCAGGAGACGAAGCCGTAGTTTCAGGCATGAATACGTGCATTGTAGACCCAGCGAGCTGTAACAGCTCAGTTTACCAACAAAACCAAGGTTATTCTCCATACGGTTTCGGTATCGGATCTGGAAGCACTACGGGCTCAGCTTTCAATTATTACAATAACAATGCTTATTTATGTAACTGCCCAGCTGGCACTATACCGACTTATAACGCTTCTGCGGGATTAGGTTGCGTAAGAAACACAAGCTCAGTTGCAGTAGCAGGCTTATCTGCATTTTTCTACCTAAGATGGGGATACAACAGCCAGTGGTACAATACCCCTAACATTTACCGTTACAACTACGGCTACAACAACGGCAGCTCTTGCTACAACGCTGCAGTTCAGTCTTGCGCCATCGGACAAGCTAACAGCTGTCCTGTAGGTTACGTATGCCGCCCAAGTCACCCAACTGCTACTTTAGGTCTTTGCTCTACTAGCTACAGATAGACAGCATTTTTCGCTCATGTTATTCATTTAGGTGGATTCAAAACTACCTAGGAGTTCACATGAGCGATACGTCTTCAAATCCTTTACTAAAGCCCTTAACACTACAAGATCAAGCCCTACCTTTTAACGAAATTAAAGTTGAGCATTACATGCCAGCTCTTCATCAAGCCATCTCAGAAGCTAAAAAAAATATCGAAGTTATTAAAGCACAAAAAGAAACTTCTTTTGAAAATGCAGTGCTCGCTTTAGAGCTCGCTTCTGAAAAAGTAGACCGCATCTCAAATGTTTATTTTAATTTGTTCTCGGCTGAAGCTAACGAAGCTCACCAAGCTTTAGCTAAAGAGATCTCACCCATTCTTTCTGCTTTTGCATCGGATGTTTCTTTAGACGATGCTTTATTTCAAAAAATTAAATTTGTTTACGACAATCGTGTACAATTAAATTTAAAAGATGAAGATTTAAAATTAACTGAAAAAAGCTTCAAAGGCTTTTCTCGTAATGGTGCTTTATTAAACGAAACTAAAAAAAATGAATTACGTGAGCTCGACCAACAGATTTCGACTTTAAGCCCACAGTTTTCTGAAAATGTTTTAAAAGCGATAAACGCCTTTGAGTTATGGATTGATAATGAAGCTGACCTTGCCGGTCTTCCAGACGGCGCCAAAGAAGCTGCAGCTCAGTCCGCAGAACAAAAAGGTCAAAAAGGAAAATGGCTTTTCTCTTTACAAGCACCGTCTTTAATTCCGTTTATTACTTACTCTGAAAAACGCGAACTTCGCGAAAAACTATGGAGAGCGCAATCTTCAAAAGCTTTCGGTGACGAATTCGACAATCAAGAATTAGTTAAAAAAATTGTTACTTTAACCGCTAAGCGTGCACAGCTGCTGGGCTATAAAGATTATGCACAGTACGCCCTTGAAGAGCGCATGGCACAAAACTCAGACACTGTATTTAAATTTTTAACCAACTTACTTGAGCCTTCTAAAAAAGCAGCCCAAAAAGATTTACAAGAAGTACAGGCATTTCGTAAACAGCTAGAGGGTATTGACGAAATCAAACCTTGGGATTTTGCATTCTACTCTGAAAAATTAAAAGAGCAAAAATATGCTTTCAATGAAGAAGAATTACGCCCGTACTTCAAACTTGAAAATGTAATTGAAGGCGTTTTTGAACATTCTCGTAAATTATTTGGTTTAACGTTTAAACCAAACACAACGATTCCGACTTACCATTCAGATGTTAAAACTTTTGAAGTTTACGGCTCGAATAATGAATACGTTGGTTTGTTCTATATGGACTTCTTCCCGCGTGAAACTAAAAAGGGCGGAGCATGGATGACTAACTACCGCGAACAAGGCATGTGGTCTCGCGAAGTTAAACGCCCACACGTAAGTATCGTATGTAACTTTACAAAACCTACTCCAACTAAACCTTCTTTATTATCTTACGACGAAGTCAGAACTCTATTTCATGAATTTGGTCACGCATTACACGGCTTACTTTCAAACTGTAAATACCGCAGTCTTGCCGGAACCAACGTTTACTGGGATTTCGTAGAGCTTCCATCACAAATTATGGAAAATTGGACCGAAGAAAAAGAGAGTTTAGATTTATTTGCTAAGCACTATGAAACAGGTGCCACAATTCCAGCTGAGCTTGTTGCTAAAATTAAAAAAGCTTCTTTATTTCAATCAGGTTGGATGAGCTTACGTCAGGTTTCTTTCGCTTGGCTCGATATGAAATGGTACACAACAGACCCAGCTACAATTTCTGATGTAGACCAATTCGAAACTGCTACTATGGAAGTAACACGTTTATTACCAAAAGAAAAAGGAACAAATATGTCGTGTTCGTTTGGTCATATCTTTGGCGGCGGTTATGCGGCTGGTTACTACTCTTACAAGTGGGCTGAAGTTTTAGACGCAGACGCATTCGAATACTTTAAAGAAAAAGGCCTCTACAATAACGAAGTGGCCACTAAATTTAAAAATAGTATTTTAAGCCGCGGAGGCACCGCTCACCCGATGGATCTTTACAAAGAATTTAGAGGACGTGAGCCGGATCCTAATTCATTACTTAAACGTAGCGGGCTGTTATAACTCATGGCTATGAAAGAAAAAAAGCTAACCCTTAAGTCGAATAAAAAAATTGCCATCGTTTATCGTTTGCACTCTAACGATGCGGTTAAGATGTCAAAAAAATTGGCTGAAAAATTAAAAGCTCGTAGATACAAAGTTTTTACTGCGCCTGAGCAAAAACAAATTGCGGGCACCGAATTACTTGTAAGCTCAAATGATTTAAAAGAAATGGCTTTAGTTATCGTTCTCGGCGGAGACGGAACTTACTTACGAGCAGTACGTCTACTTAAAGGCCACTCTGTGCCTATTCTTGGCTTTAATATGGGCTTCTTAGGATTCTTAACAGCCCACTCAGTAGAAGATGTATTTGCCACGGTTGATGAAACTCTTAAAAACCAAATGGTGCTACACACTCGTAGTCGTTTGCAAATTTCGGTTAAATTTAAAAATGGCAAACGTGTTTCTTATAATGCTTTAAACGACGTGGTGATCGAACGCGGTTCTTTTTCTCAGCTTATTAGCACTGCTCTTTATTTTGATAACTCTCTTGTTAATCACATTAAAGCTGACGGTATTATAATTTCATCGCCTACGGGCTCTACCGCTTACAATTTAGCTGCTGGTGGCCCCATACTTCACCCAGAAGTTAATGCCATTGTGGTCACTCCAGTTGCTCCTCACTCGCTCTCGACCCGCCCGTTGATATTTCCAGATAATAAAAAATTAAGAC
>JBEBIK010000190.1:0-4674 GCA_040080445.1 Pseudobdellovibrio sp. | reverse complement strand
TTCGTTTCTATAGCTTGCGGTTTAGGAATCAGACAGGCTGGCGATAAATGATAAGAATTAATCTATTAAATTCTTATAAAGAGATGGCTAAGAATGCGGGCGGTGGATCGGGCGGAATGAGCCTGATGTCCGACGATGAAGAGAAAAAAAAGATTTACTCCGATTTTGCAAAAAGAGTTGTTGTTCTGCTTATTGGACCAATGGGCCTTTATTTGTATGAAGGACAAATAATTCCAGAATTGCAAACACAATTGAATGAAGCTAATGTAAAATACGGTGAACTGAAGCAGTTTAATGACAGCAAACAGGGTTTAGCTGAGGAAATTAAAAAGTACGAAATTACGCAAGCTAGGTTCACTGCGCAGACAGACTTTATCAATAAAATTGATCGCGACAAAGTAAATGAATATAAATTATTTGAACATCTAAAAAATTCAACACCAGAAAATGTGTGGATAAATAAGCTGGAGTTATCTGGTAATTCGCTAACAATAAGTGCAGAGAGCGACAGCTCAAAGGAAATAGAAAAGTTCATCCAAAGATTATCCAATGCGGAATTTATAAAAAATTTGATTCCTACGAATCAGTCAAATAAAAAAAACTTTGCCGAAACTGATGCAACAACAACAATTATGACTTTGAAGGCAGAGTTAAATTCAGAGGTTAGTAAATGAAGCTAATCAAACTAATTGCAGACCTTTCATTATCTCGGATAGTTATCTTAGCGTTGCTGGCGACTGTTGCTTATTATTTTACGTACTTTAATGATGGGACGACTCTTAAGGAGCAGATAGTGGCAAGCTCTTCTACTGTTGAAACCGAAACCGCTAGGAGAGTGGGAATAGAAAAAATTATGAAGAAAGAAGAAGAAATGCGTGGAAACATTCTTCAGCTGGCTCGTAATTTAGAAGTGGTTAAGTCAAAAATTCCATTTGAATTTAAAGATACACAGATGTCGACAATTTTAAATGCTGCATCCGAAGCTTCTGGGGTTAGTGTTGTCGAGATGTCAACTTCTCCAACTCCGCAAACGGTGCAAAATATTCCGCCGGGTACAATAATTGATCCAAGTACGATTAAACCAGAAGATTTGGTTACAGAAGTTAGGTTCAATATTACAATTAGCGGTTCATACGATTCATTTTTGAAATTTTTAGATGTGCTAACAAAAGAAGATAAAGTCATTAAGGTACGAAACTTTACTATCGAAAAAAACTCTACAAATATTGACGATGATACTATTAAATTTAAAGGCGAAGTTATCGGCTATAAACAAGCAGAAGTCTTTCTTGGCGGAGCGGGAACAAAATGAGTCTTCAAAAGCTTGTTTTACTAAGTCTATTTATTTATTTTTCTGTTGATGCTTACTCGCAAACAATTGATCCAAACGTTCTGAGTTCTGCTCAGACTGAAGAGTTGCAGCTACAATTACAAAAGTATCAAAAAGAGCAACAAGAACAGTTCAAGCAATTTCAAAATCAGCAAGGAAGTGGCTCAGGAAGCGATTTTTCAGGAGAGAAAAGTATCCCTGCTCAGAAAAATGTACTGAATGCTCCAGCAAAAGCTGGGCAATTCACGCAGAATCCAGTTAAGGTATTTGACTCTAAAGAGTTAGAAAAAAGTCTAGCAGCTAGAATTAAGGACCCCTTCATGTTACCTAACCAACTTTTTTTTAAAATTAAAAGAAAATTGGGTGATATTCAAGGTGAGGGATATGTCGATGAGAGTGTTGTGCCTCAGAAAAGATGGGCAATGAAGCACTACAAATTAGTGGCGATTATATGGAATGTTAAAAAGCCGAAAGCGATGATTACGGATCGTAAGAGCGACATCCATATATTTTATGTGAATGATCATATAGGCAATAATGAAGGTGTAATTACGGCGATTCGTTCGGGCGAAGTAGTTATTGCAGAAAAGGGAGCAGAGATAAAACTTAAAATGCAGTAAGCATTAGCTTTATTTCTGTAATCATTTAGGAGGAATGATGAAAAAAAATGTGTTAATTAGAACTTTATTGGTGTGTGTGTTCATTCTAACCTCATGTACTTCTCATAAAAAAATAGAGCCAGATGATGAATTTGCTGTGGATGCGAAAAGTTCTCCTGAAAGCGCTGGCTCGAGTGCAGGTGACGATCTCAACTTAGATGGTTTGGATGAAGCACCGACGAGTGAAAATAAAACAGAAGAATCGGCCCCTGCTGCTAATGATGATTTAAGTTTAGAAAATGAACTTAATAGTTTAGAGGGAGAGACAGCTGAAAAAAATACTTCAGAAGCTTCAGCTCCAGTTGCTGAAACTACACCACCTGTAGAGGAGCCGCCTGTTCCGGCTCCAGTTGCTGAAAACACACCACCGACAGAAGTGGCACAAGCTCAGGATGTAGCGCAAACTCAGGAAGCCGCACAAGCTCCGCCTATAGAAACTCCTGCGCCAGTAGATGCTCCCCCTGTTGACGCGCCTGTTGAGGCTCCCATAGCTGAAACACCAGCTCCGGTAGAAGTTGCTCCAGAACAAGCCGCTCCAGAGCAAGCCGCTCCAGAGCAAGCCGCAAAGCCTGCAACAATTGAAAATGTAACTTACCAAGGCAATAGTAATGGTGGAACTATTTCTATTTCTGCAGATCAGCCATTAAGATATACAACGAGACAAAACTCAACAACGAATCAGTTTATCATCGAAGTAGAAAACTCATCTATTCCTAACAAGTTAAAAAGATCTTTAAATACGAAAGATATGGCCTCTTCTATAGGCTCAGTAGATATTTATCAAAAAGCGGGCTCAAGTATCTCTAGATTTGTTGTACAATTGCGATCTGGTTCTTCAGAGCCAATGGTGCAACTTGAAGGAAATACCCTACTTATTATAGGTTCAGCAGTTGTAACTTCTGAAGCCGACAACGCAGAGGCAAGAGTTAATAATGCAAGTGCGCAAGATCTGCAGAACTCATCTATTGATGGAAAGTCTCTAGCGCAGCCTCATCAAGAAATCGTTGATTTGAGTACTGACGGTATTATGAGTTCAGATAACTTAGAAGAGTTTTTAGTTAGTAATAATAAATTTTACGGAAAAAAGATTTCTATAGAAACCAATAAGCTAGATGTTAAACAAGCCATCAAATTTATCGCAGAAGAGAGTGGCGTTAATATGATACTTGACGAATCGGTAGAAGGTAACGTTTCTCTCAAGCTAAAGAACGTACCTTGGGACCAAGCATTGATTCTTTTGTTAAAAACCAAAAAACTAGGCTTCAAGCGCCAGGGAACAGTTCTTCGTATAGGTAAAATTGAAGATTTTCAAAAAGATGAGCAGGAGGCGATTGAGCTTAAAGAAGCTCGAAAAGCTAAAGAACCGCTCATAATAAAAAGATTCTTCATTGGCTACGCCAACATTGAGGACCTAGAGAAAAAAATCAAAGACTACCTAACTACAATTGATGTTGAGAAATCTCAAACAACGTCTACTCAAGGTGCTGATGGTAAGAATACAACATCAGGTAACACAAGAACTAGCAGTAAAGTTAAAGAAACTATAGGTAAAGTACTTGGCGATAAACGTACAAATTCACTAATTGTACAAGACACCGAAGAAAATATGAAGCGAATCGAACAGTTAGTAATTGCTCTGGATACTCAGCCACAACAAGTCCTAATTGAAGGTAAAGTTGTCGAAGCCAAAGAGAGCTTCTCGCGAGGTCTAGGTATTACGTGGAATAGTATTCCAGCAGCTGCGACCACGACAAACCGTTCACGTATTGGTATCAATCCAGCTTTAGATGCGGGGCTTGCAGTTCTAGATTCTAACTTTACTTGGGGTGAATTAGATATTCTGGGCTCATTAACGGCGCGATTACAGCTAGGAGAACGTGAAGATAAAGTGCGTGTATTATCTTCGCCACGTGTGGCTGTATTATCAAGCGAAACAGCTACGATCTCTCAGACAGCGGGTTTATTGCTTCAAACAACTAATCAAAATGGTGGCGTAACGACGACTACGAATGAAGTTATTCAGGTGGGTGTGAACCTACAAGTAGTACCTACTGTATCTAATGAAGGTACTGTTACTCTTGACTTGAATATAACAAGATCTTTCTTGCCGCAAGTGGACGCTAGGGCACCAGATCAAAGAGCTGCTAAAACTAAAGTTATTGTACGCAGCGGTCAGACAGCGGTAATTGGCGGTATCTTTGAGTCTGAAACACGCGATGCAAACTCGGGAGTACCAGGTTTTAAAGACTTACCTATTTTAGGACGTTTATTTAAGAGTGATCGCGATAGTAAATCTAAAAATGAACTCGTTATATTTGTTACCCCGACCATTTTAAAGCCAGTAGCTACGCACGAGAAAAGATCTAACGACATGTAAGAACACTCTAAGGCGTTTAGATCGTCTTAGAGCTTAGAAAAGTACAAGTATCGTTCTTCAGGTTATTATATGAAAAAAGTGTGTTGGGAGGCAGCTCAAGCTTGTCTCCAGGTCTTAATGCGAACTGCGTTCCAGATAAGTTAAAAATAAGCTCACCTTCTATTATTTGAATAAACTCGCGCATTTGAGTTCGGTGATTAGTTAGTTTTAAACCGGATCTTATTTCGACCTCAGCGTAATCAAGTCCTTCTGCCTGTATCAATTGTATCAGAATTTCTTTTTTGGGAGTCATTTCAGCTGTCCAACGA
>JBEBIK010000189.1:0-4705 GCA_040080445.1 Pseudobdellovibrio sp. | reverse complement strand
CCTCAAGACTCAAGAGCGGCTATGCCTTCATTAAGTTTTGTTAAAGATGAAGTGCTAAATCCAGCTATACAAAACAAAGTTAAAAAATTAAACGAAATTTCTAAAAAATCTGGCATTTCAATGACACATTTATCTCTAGCTTGGTGTGCACTAAACCCTAACGTAAGCACTGTTATTCTGGGTGCAAGTCGCTTAGAACAACTTAAAGATAATATGGAAGCCTTAAAATACTTAAAGCAAGTGGGCGAAATAAAAAAAGAGCTCGATTTAATTTAGTTAAAATAATTAAATATTTTTTTCATTTTATCGTCAGTCTGTAATAAGACTGACTTGCGCCACTCGATATCTGACGGGTAAAACATCTCTTTATAAAGAGTTTTAATTTTTTCACTCTCAGAGGCTTCTGTCGGGTGATGAAAGTTTTGATTTTCAAGAACAACTCTTCTCAGGGATTCGACTGAGCCTAGAGTTTTTTGACTATCGAGTGTGCCATATTCAAAAGTAACTCCAGCTACTTCGGCGTCTACATTAAGCTTAATTTTATCGATGAAGTAATTCAGCATTTCGCCTTCTACAGCGTAGAAATTTTTCTTATCTGCAAAGTCTATTTCATCTTTGTTGTAAATTTTTAAAAGATTTAAAGAATTTTGCTCGGTTGAACGACCAGCGAGTAAGTGCAATTTAGCTCTTTCGCCGTAACCGGTGTGTAAATCTACTATAAGTACTTTTTTGTAATCTTTTACGTACTCTTTAATTAAATCTAAAATTAAAAAGGATTGAATTTGAGTTTTATCGCCACCATAAAAAACTCCAGCGGGGTAAGTGTATTGTCCTTTTAAAATAGAACTGCGAAGAGTTTCCATTCCGTAATAAAGAATATTTCTAACTGAGCTGATAATAAAAACAACATGGCTAAAAAAACCAGATGAAGCTTGGCTGTCTGGGTTTAAAAAATGAGTTATTAAGCCGTATTTTTGGTCGTCAGGCTTAAACATTTCACGATTCAGTACAAAATTTCTGTTTAAATCAATATTACTCTCATTAACTCTGCGAAAATTTTTAAAACCGTAAAGATTAAAACCGTGAACCATTAATACTGACATGTTTTTATTTATGTTTTGGTCGAGCAAGTAGCGCTGTACAGCTGAGCCTGTAAAACCTTCAATTCCGTGAGTTCCTGAAATCATAATGAGTAAATTTTTAGCGCCCGATTTTGGGTTTTTAGCAGGCAAATAAAATGACTTAATGAGGCCTTCTGAATATTGAAATTCGTGAATTTCAGCTTTCAGGTTGGTTTTCTTTAAGATAGAAAACTCTTTCATAAAACTTTTATCGCATTCTAAAAAGTTATCTTTAAAATAATCGAGGTCGCTGTGGGCGTTAGATTTTTGTGCCACTGAGAAGCCGATAACAAAAGCAAAAAAAATATTAATTTTCATATTTATTTATACCTGTTAGGACCCTTCGGAGTCTGACTTTATAGTTTTCATGTAAAATTTGAATTACTGGAGAATCTCCATATTGATTATTAAATTCAGTAGTAACAATATTGATTTTTTCATTAAACATCGCGGTCATATTTTTAATTTCTTTTGTATACCGAGCCGGGCTTACGGTGCACTGTGAAAACAAATTTTTCCAATGTTTTAAATATATAGTTCCTGAGTCGTACTGTGAATCAACAGACATTGCGAGATTATGCGATAATTCGTCATATATTCTAGTTGCTACTAGATCATACAGGGGAGCCAGCCCCCATATCCCATTAGGTTGTCGCAATAATGAAACATTTTTTGCATGAGCATCGCAATTGCCAATTAGAACATTAAATATAAGCCAACGTATTAGAGAGTTCGTGTCCTCTAAGGCATCGTCCGATCTCAAGCTTATCAAATTCACACAATCTACGGCGGAAGGTCCGCCTTCGATCTGGTACTTTTTTTTTCCAGAAACACCAAGAGCTTGGCAGAAGTCCTCTTGATGCAAGCGTTTCCATTGATTGTCTGATTGTTCACGATCGTAGCGTTCTACAAGAAGCGAGTAATCACTTCCAATTTTAATAAGTTTCGAATTGGCAACATTAAAACCCATATGAAAAGCTAGTCGTGATTGAAACCATTCATTTTCTGGAATGTATTTGAAGCGGTCTGGTGGTGGCTTTAAAATATGTGTTGTGGGATGCGAGCCTAGTGGTTGGTAGAACTCACCATTTATGTAGACTATTGGAAGCTTATTTTGAGCTCCCGCTAATGATAGACGAAGTTCTCCTTGAACCTGCATATCCAATAAACCACCTGATCCACGACTAAGCCATTTTTTTAAATCTTCAATCGATACTTTTTTTAAGTCTGCATTTTCCTCTATAAGAGTATCTTCCTCTGTTAAGATTAGTGCCCCAGCGCAATCGCGACCTATGCGACTGAGTAGTTCAAAATTATTATCTATTGATATTCCCATTTTACGGCAAAGACTTTCTCGTGCATTTCCTTCTGGCAGTAGGTTTGAGAAAAAAAAGTCAGCTTCTTTACCATATATTTTTTTTGCATCTAGCTTTAAAGAATTAGATAGTGCAAAGGCTTTTGGATTTTCTTCCCAAGATTTTTCGTATTGAAAAGTAAGAGTATCATTTTTATCTACTTGTAGCTTGCCCACAAGATTGGGTGGCATCCATACGTACAGTGTATTCATTAATGCCTCAAAATTATCTTTCCACAAGTTTCGAGCTGATAGAGACCTCTAAATTCATTCTTTTCAAAACTTGCAAAATTTTACCTATTGGAAAGCTATCGCGGCTGCCATTTTCTAATTGATATATAAACCGTCTGCTTACCCCAGTTCGGGCAGCTAGGTCTTCTTGGGTTAAATGCTTATTTTTTCGGACATCTCGGACAATTTTTCCGAGATCTTTTATGTTTTTAATACTAATATGATCCATATATGGATCATATTAGGTATTTCAAGTGATAATGTCAATAATGATCTATATATGGATCATTATTTATTTAAATCAAATATATCGTAATCAAGACAGAGATGATCCACATATGGATCATCTCAAATTGATTAGTAATTGGTCTAGTCTTGTTAAGATCTAACTATGTAAACCGATAAGTAAAATGTGAAACAGAGTTTATTTTGTATTCTTACAGCAGTATTAATTTCGGGTTGCGCCACTCACGTAGTGGAGCAAGACGAAGTTTATACAATGAAAACCGATATGCACCCAAAAAATTTATCGCGTGCTGAGTACTATGAACAAATGGCAGTTAGTTACTCGCTCGAGAACGCCTCTGAAAAAGCAATTGAGTACTTTAGGCTCTCACTTTTACACAACCCAAAAAGAATTACACCTTATTTGAGTCTTTCTGATGAATATCGAAAAACTAACAGAAATCATTTAGCTATTGTTGAGCTCAGTGAGGCCTTAAAACTTAAGCCCGATGATTTAGCTATTCTTAAAAAAATTGGTGATCTTTACTTAGAAACTAAAATTTATTCGAAGGCCCGTGAAGTTTATAAACTCATGTTACAAAAAGATCATAAATATGAAGAAGCAGAATGGGCTTTATTTTACATTTTTAAAATTGAAAAAAAGTATACAGAGGCTTTAAGCACTTTGGTTAAAATAAAAGTAACCGACAGTAATAATTTCAGAATTTCTTATGAAAAAGCTATGGTTTACAAGCTCACAAGAGACTACGAGCTTTACAGCGCTAGTCTTGCGGAAGCTTATGCACTCAACCCACGTGATCGCCAAGTGGTGTTGGAGTATGTAAGTAATTCTTATGCTCTCAAGCAGTTTAAAGATTCAACTTTTGCTTTAATAAATTTTTCAGATACACATGAGTTTGATTTCGAAATTTCGCAGAATTTATCTTATTCTGCTGTGCAATCTGAACATTATGAAGTTGCACTTCGTGAATACAATAAACAAAGACCTTTAACTTATAACGTTGGCATGATCGACCTTAAAAAAGCTCACGTTTATTATTTAATGAACGATCTAAAAAATGCAGAAAAACTTTATTTATCACTTTTAAGATATGAAGAAAATGATGAAGCCAGATTTTATTTAGCGCAAATCTACATAACTCAAAATAAAGTCGACGATGCTGCTTTCGTTTTGGGTAAGCTTTCTACGGCATCTGACTACTACGGCGAAGCGCAGGTGCGTTTAGCTCTTTACAGAAAATATCGCGGGCAATACGACGAAGCCATCAACACCATTCGAACAGCCTTTATTGCCAGACCTGATCAGTTAGTTATTTATAAAACTTATGCTGATTTTATGATTGAAAGTAAACGATATGTTGAAACAGTAGCCCTGCTTGAAAAAGGTATTCAGCTCTTCCCTAGAGATGAAGATTTAAGACTGAAAATGGCTTTTTTGCACTATCGTTTAAACAATCAGAAAGCTTTCAAAAAACAAATCTTTGCAGCTTTAAAAATAAATCCGCAAAGTGCTAATGTTTATTCGATGTTAGCTGAGCTTTGGTATTTAAAAAGTAAAAGCTCTGACGACATTATTTACTTCGTAAATAAAGCTGTTCAGCTTAAATCGACTAATAAAAACATAAAACCACTGTTGGCGTGGGCTCTGATGCAGCAAAACAACTCGACTGAAGCCGTGGCCATCTTCGAGGAGTTTTACGAAGAAAATCCTAAAGAATCTTTCTTTGCTAGGTCGTTGTCGCAAGTCTATAGT
>JBEBIK010000188.1:0-4730 GCA_040080445.1 Pseudobdellovibrio sp. | reverse complement strand
ATGCTCAATTTAAATGCCATTTAGTATAATTTGTCTCAAAAAACTCTATTTTCACTACATTTATCTTGTTTAATCGGTAATTTGACTTAATATTTTATCAGTATTTAATAAGATTTTGTCCAAGGGGGGGCAAGTGGCAATAGACAAGTCCTGGCTGACAGGAATTTTGAGCGAAGAACAGATAGACTATCTTACGAAGAGCTTTTTAAAGGCGTATGCCGTAGCTCAATCGAAGTATGACGAAGTAGATGGAGACTGTTCAACGACCTTTGGACTTTGCCTTCACTACTACGCAAGAAAACAACTAAAAGATATTTTCAAAGACGTTGAAGTTGGGGACATCGACTTTGAAGATGGCCGATCTTTTAGCATGAAGATTCGTGACAAAAAGTTAGCGTTTTACAAAGTTGGATATAATAAAGAACAAGATATTAAAAATTGTTTTCCTCAAAATTCAAAAACTGCACCAAGAATGGCCGAAGAAAATAGAAGTTTAGATTTATTTGACATGGAAACAGGTGAAACTTTATTTGATTCACTTTTAAATCAAATGAAGAAGCCAGCGCCCTCAAACGTTAAGAATTGGGTAATAGCGCATTTGGGAAATCCTGAAACAGGGTTAGAAGCGATTTATTTATGTGCGCCGATCAGTGTTGATAATGAAAAAATATCTGAGTGGATGTATTCAATCGAACTGTATAGAAGATCAGCTGATGCGTCTTTAGATTTGCCTGAGAATGAAAATAAAGTTGTGCATCCAATAGTTGAAACTCCAGACTTTAAAGTTGCTAGAAAGCATAAGAAAAGTGTGATGAAGGAAAATGACAAATAATTACGAACTTTCTTTAATAGCTCAAAACTTCGTTTCTCAAAGGCTGACGCTTGCTAGAGAAATGAGAGGGCTTACTCGGGCTGAGTTGGCTGGGCGTATAGAAAAAACACCGAGTTCTGTGTCACAGTATGAGGATGGTGCTATTAAGCCAGATGCAAGAACACTTGCACAGCTTAGCCTTGCGATTGGTATTAAACCCACCTTTTTCTCGAAACCATTTTTAATAAAGACACTAAGCTTTGAAGGGTGTCACTTTAGAAGTTTAAGAAGCACAAGCCAAAGAGATAGAAAAAAAATTATTGCATTAGGTACGCTTGAGTGTGAGTTAGTAGCTCACCTAGAAACCGAATTTGAATTGCCAGTAGAAAGAGTCAGTGAGTTATCAAAAGCAGTGCGAACTGATGATGATATTGAAAATTTAGCTACTGAGGTCAGGCAGAAGTGGCAAATGGGTTTAGGGCCGATTTTAAATATGGCAAAACTTCTAGAGGCACATGGAATAATAGTTTCGTTTATTCCAAATGATTGTAGTGCAGTCGATGCCTTTTCAGTCTGGAATAACTCAAGGCCGATGGTTTTTTTAACAAAAAATAAAAAATCTGGCTCTCGGCTTAAATTTGATTCTGCACATGAGCTGGGGCATCTTATTATGCACCATGATGTTTCTGCTGGAGACTTTGAACTTGAAAGACAGGCTAACAGGTTCGCCAGCGCTTTCTTATTGCCGAAAGATGCTTTTTTAAGCGAGTGCCCAACTCGTTTTAAGTTGGATTCATATATTGCATTGAAAAAACGATGGGGTGTATCTTTGGCTGCGCTAGTCCGAAGAGCCTATGATTTAAATCGAATTTCGGAACCTACATATAGACGAGTGAATATTTTGTTGAATCAGTATAAAGGCATGGAACCTGAAGAGCCTACCTTTGAGCCACCTCGAATAATACAGACTTGTTTAAATGATCTTTCAAGTGAACATTTTTCTAGTTCAATGGGGTTAAATGAATCGGATATGAAAAGTTTAATTGAATTATTAGCTCCATCCGATTTTAATTCTGATGCCGAGCAGATGTCTTTGGGGTTGTGATGCATAAAAATAAGAGTTTTTTCCAGAGTACTAACCAACACTTTAACATAGATAAAGGTTTTTCAAATGGCTTCTAGATCTGACAAAAATAATAGTGTGAATAAAAAATTCAAAGTTATATCCATGTTTTCTGGTTGTGGTGGATTGGATTTGGGTTTCAGGGGAGACTTTTCAATTTTTGGAACTAAGTATAAAAAACTTCCATTTGAAATTGTATGGGCTAATGATATGAATGCGGCTGCGTGTAGAACATATAAAAGAAATCATAAGCATGAAATCAACTGTGGGAATGTCTGGGATTTCATAGGTACTATGCCTAAAAATGCAGATATAATAATCGGAGGTTTTCCGTGCCAAGATATTTCTATAAATGGAAAAATGGCTGGCGTAAGCGGTGAAAAAAGTGGTCTTTATAGAGCCATGGTTGAGGCCGTAAAAATCGTTAAACCTAAAATGTTCATTGCCGAAAATGTTAAAGGATTACTTATGAAGAGTCATAAGGAGTCACTTGATAAGGTCATTTCAGATTTTGAATCCTTAGGGTACAAGCTTCAATATCAGCTATATAATGCTAGTGATTACGGCGTACCTCAAAACCGTGAAAGGGTTATAATTGTTGGCACTCTGCCTGGAGCTAGTAATTTTATTCCGCCATCTCCTACGCACCAAAATAAACGTTTAACTGCACTCGATGCTTTAAAAGATTTGGAAAAATTACCTGAGACGGTAGAGTTTAATCACATTTGGAGTAAAGCAAACGCAACTGCGGATCAAGGTAGTCGTAAGTTAAAAGCTGATAAGCCTGGGCAAACAATTCGAGCTGAATGTCATGGTAATATACAATTCCACTACAAATTGCCTAGACGGATTTCTATGCGTGAAGCTGCTAGGATTCAAACTTTTCCCGACAATTTTATCTTTGAAGCCGGGATTCGAGAAATAGAAAGGCAGGTCGGTAATGCTGTTCCACCAGTTTTAGGCTGGCATATAGCAAAAGCTGTTTTAGAATCACTTGAGAGTAAAAGTGAAAAATCTATTACAAAAACAACGAGACGATCTGAATCAGTGCAAATTGCTATGGATATTTAGATTACGTCAGAAATTTTTCTGTCCAAATTAAATTTAGAAAAATGATTAGATGCAAGTTCTAACCATTTTGGAAATCTGTCTTCTGTTGGAAGTGATTGTTTCCAGTATTGATGAAAATAATTACTAGGCAATGTATTGCACAGTTCTATTATCTTAATTTTTGAATTTTTCAGTTTCGCTAAAACTTCAGAGGCAGCTATGGACTCATCTAACTTTTCTGATTCTATAAGTGTAGAAACGGAAGGGCAAAACACATTGTGATATTTCAGTAGGTGAACGGAATATGCGTGTTCTTTTCGTGCGGAGATCGGATGAACTATCGACGGGAACAACAAAACACATTCTAACATAAGACGATTTTTTTCGATTGCAGATAGAGTGGGAAAAAGTCGAAGTTCTGTATGATATTCAGTTATTGGTTCGGTGCGGCTTTCAATCCACCAAAAATTCTCATCTGGGCGAAGGCGGCTTCTAGCATATCGACGAGCGTACTTCATTTTTTCATTTATATCTAACGCAGCAAAATCTTTATATGTAATTTGTAACTTAGAAAAAAGAGAACCTCTCCCTAACATTTCAACCTCAAAACGAGGGACATGAGAAGTTCTTAAATGGTTCACGCAGTCGTCATATTTAGCCCAGCGAACCTCAGGTGTACCGCCCATTTTACCAAACAAGATATATATCTGTTCTACGTGAGCGTTTTTACTTCCTTCGGATATACTATTAGCAACGCTTCTCCATGTATTGTTGAGAGTAAACTTAACCTCAACACCATACTTACCAATGATTATATCAGGAAAGTCTTGAGCTGGCGGTGCAATGTCTATTTTCAAACCGTGCTGTACCACGATTTTTGAGAATAATTCACGAGCGCGTTTTTCTAAATCACCAGAAGTTTTAAATGCCTTAGGATTGGTTTGCATTTCTTTAGTGAGTTTTTTACAGACGTTCGCCAAATGCTCTTCAAATTGATCTTGCTTTAGTTGTGCCATTCACCACTGAAACTGCCTGTTTTTCTAACTCACGGCAAGTAAAAAAACTCCAATCTGTTTGATACGGGAACCTATTTAATCTAAGATCACCAAATCGTTCTCCTTTATTTACATAGAGTGGAAATTGAGCAATTTTAAAATTTTGAATGGAGCTAGAAGTGACTGCTCAGCCTAAAAATGAAAAACTTAGTGAAATTGAAAAAACCGTAGAACTATCAAGAAAGATGTTCAATTTAAAAAACACGGAAAAAGTTTTTACTTTTTATTATGACGAAACTAATAATATCCGCAAACTTCATATTCGAGATGATCAAAAATTAAATGTGTCGAATCTGGGAAATTTTGTTCTCGGGGGAATAGTGCATGAAGGTTCTGCACGAGACTTTAATATAGCAGAACTAAGAGCAAGGTTGCGGCTGGATAAGGGAGTTAAAGAAATAAAGTTGAAGCATATCGCCTCAGGTAACTTTCTTGAATTATTAGAGTCGCAAAAATTAAATATATTTTTAGCTTGGTTAAATGAGAATCGACTAATGATTCACTTCTCTCATCTTGACCCAATTTTTTGGTCGATAGTAGATATTATTGATTCTGTTTTAATTCAAATTCCTGAATTTATGGAACATCATCATATATTGAAATCGGATTTGAATGAAATAGTTAAGGCCGATTTAGACCAAGCCATAGCAATTTTATTTAATTTTAATTATACAGATGTTGATCCTTTGAA
>JBEBIK010000187.1:0-4751 GCA_040080445.1 Pseudobdellovibrio sp. | reverse complement strand
TTTTCGATTTCTGCTTTTAAAGCTTCAAGTTTCTCTTCTGATCTGGCTACCAAAATAAGGTTATGATTATTTTTTGCAAACACATGAGCTAATTCAAAGCCAATGCCTGAAGAAGCTCCTGTAATTAAGGTGTAATTCATATTACACCTCGAGTAGTAATCTTTCTGGATCTTCTACACCTTCTTTGATTTTAACTAAGAAGCTAACAGCTTCTTTACCGTCGATTACGCGGTGATCGTAAGAAAGGGCAACGTACATCATAGAACGAACTTCTACTTTACCGTTGATCACAACTGCGCGCTCTTCAATTTTGTGTAAACCTAGAATAGCACTTTGTGGAGCATTTAAGATTGGAGTTGATAATAGCGAACCAAAAACACCACCATTCGTGATCGAGAAAGTTCCGCCATTTAAATCGTCTATAGTAATTTTTCCGTCACGGCCTTTAAGAGCTAAATCACGAATAGCCATTTCGATTCCAGCTACAGAGTATTGGTCTGCATCTTTAATACATGGAACCATTAATCCGCGCTCAGTCGAAACTGCCATACCGATATTGTAGTAATTGTGATATTCGATTTCTTGTCCGTCGATCCATGCATTAACTGCAGGAAAAGCTTTAAGAGCTTCGATAGAGGCTTTAACAAAGAAGCCGTTGAAGCCTAAGTTAACTCCGTATTTTTCTTTGAACTTATCTTTGTACTTAGCGCGAAGTTCGATGATTTTTGTCATGTCTACTTCATTGAAAGTCGTTAAGATCGCAGCATTATGTTGAGCTTGTACCAACTTCTCAGCAATACGTTTACGAATGCTCGTCATTGGTACACGTTTGATGTCGCCTTGTTTAGAAGGTCCATTTAAAATGGGAGCGGGTGCTGGAGCTTTTGCTTTGGCTTCTGCAGGAGCAGCAGCTTGAGGTTTAGCATTAACAACATCAGACTTTGTGAGTCTTCCGCCTAAGCCAGTGCCAGATAGTCCAGCAGGGTTAACTCCTGTTTCATTTACAACTCTTTGAACTGCAGGCGAAAGGTGAGATTGAAGATCGGGGTGAGTAGATCTGCCACCACCTGAAGAAGCTGCAGGTGCAGAGGCTTGTGCAACAGCGGCTGGAGCCGCTGTTTGTGCAGGAGCTTTTGCATCCGTATCGATTGTAGCTACTGTTGCTCCAATTTTTACAGTTTCGCCAGCGTTAGCTGAAGTTGTAATAACGCCATCTTTTTCGGCTACGACTTCAACAGAGGCCTTATCTGTTTCAAGAAGCATAATCACGTCGTTCATTTTTACGAACTCGCCTGATTTTTTAGTCCAGCTTCCGATGACTGCTTCTGTGATGGATTCGCCTACTGCGGGTACTTTTACTTCTAATTTCATTTTAAAATCCTTTTCTTAAAAATTAAATTTTTAAACTTTAAATACGTCTGCAATAATTTGTTGTTGCTCAGCTCTGTGACGGTAAATAGAACCCGTCGCAGGAGAAGAACGATCTGGTCTGCCAACATAAGTTACGCTTAATTTTAAATTCAATTGCTGCATCAACTCTACGAACTTAAAGAATACGAAATGAAATGACCCCATATTTTTAGGTTCTTCTTGTGCCCACACTAATTTCTTAGCGTTTGAGTAATGACTGAAAATTTCTTTAACTTTATTTGTAGGGAAGGGAGCAATTTGCTCTAAACGAACTAATGCTGTCGACATATCACGAGTTTTTTCGCGTTCTTCTAAAAGTTCGTAGTAAAGCTTTCCTGAAACGAAAACAATTTTTTCAACTTTTTTAGCATCGCTAACAAACGGATCATTGATAACTTCTTGAAAGCCACCTTTGGCCATTTCTTCAATAGTGCTCGTAGCGCGTGGATGTCTAAGTAAAGACTTGGGCGACATAATCACTAGTGGTTTTCTGAAATCGCGCTTAACTTGACGACGTAACGCATGAAAAATTTGCGCAGGAGTTGTTAAGTTAGCCACTTGAATATTATTTTGTGCTGATAATTGTAAGAATCTTTCTAAACGTGCTGATGAGTGCTCAGGGCCTTGGCCTTCGTAACCGTGTGGTAATAATAAAACTAATCCGCTCATTTGTTGCCATTTAGATTCGCCAGCTGCCAAGAACTGATCGATAATAATTTGAGCGCCGTTACAGAAGTCTCCAAACTGAGCTTCCCACATTGTTAAAAAGCTTGGGTCAGTAATTGAGTTGCCGTATTCAAAACCCATAACTGCGTATTCAGATAAAATAGAATCGTAAACGCAGAAATTTGTTTTTTCAGAGTTTAATGTTTTGAGAGGAGCATAGAGCTCGCCCGTTTTTGTATCGTAAAAACCAGAATGACGGTGAGTGAAAGTACCACGAATACAATCTTGACCTGTTAAACGCACCGAAGTGCCTTCATTGATTAAACTTCCGTAAGCCAATAATTCAGCCATGCCCCAGTCAACAGCTTCTGTTCCGTTGGTCATAGCTTTTCTTGTTTCAACTAACTTTACAAGTTTAGGATGAAGATTAAATCCAGCTGGAATTTCTGACAACAGTGTTCCGATTTTTTTAAGCGCAGCTAAATCAACTGAAGTGTTAACGGGTTTTTCGATATCAGCTGGTGTAGCTTTTTTTAAGCCTTTCCAAGCACCATCAAATTTAAACACTTTAACTTTAGGCGGAGTGGCCTTAGTCGTTTCAAAAATTTGTTGAAGCTCATTCATACGATTCGTCATTAATGTATCGGTATAAGCTTGATCACAAACTCCAGATTGAATTAATTGTTTAGAGTATTTTTCTCTTAATGTAGGTTGTTTGCGAATGATGTCGTACATAAGAGGTTGCGTGTATGCAGGTTCGTCGCCTTCGTTGTGGCCAAATCTGCGGTAACAGATCATGTTGATTACGATATCGCGTTTCCATTCTTGACGGTAACGAATTGCAATATCAACAGCGCGCACACAAGCTTCAACATCATCACCATTACAGTGAATAACTGGAATTGCTAAAACTTTTGCAACATCAGAAGAGTAGTGAGCTGAACGAGTATTTTCTGGGTTAGCTGTAAAGCCAACTTGATTATCAATAACTAAGTGAACAGTTCCGCCCACAGTGTAGCCACGCACATGAGCCATTTGGAAAGTTTCAAGCACAACACCTTGGCCTGCAAAGGCCGCATCGCCGTGAATTAAAACTGGAATTACTTTTGTGCGGTCTTTTGTGTCTTTTCTTTTTCTTTGAGAAGCTCTAGCCATGCCAAGAACTACTGGGTTAACAGCTTCTAGATGTGAGGGGTTAAATGCCAAGTGAGCTTCTACGTCTCCAAATTTGGTTTTTTTAACTTTTGAATAACCTAAGTGGTACTTCACGTCGCCATCAAAGTCTTCAAGTGGAGTTTCGAGCTCAGTTGGTCCGTTAAAATCAGCAAACATAGCGCCGATTTCTTTTTGCATGTAGTTAGCTAAAACATTAATACGACCACGATGAGCCATTCCGACAATAACTTCTTCAACTTTAAGTTCAGCGCCTTTAGACGTTAAGCGATCAAGCATTGGCAATAAAGCGTCTCCGCCTTCAACCGAAAATCTTTTTGTACCCACATAACGTGTATGTATAAATTTTTCTAAAGACTCAGCACGAGTTACTGAAGTTAAAATATCTTTTTTCTCGTCAAACGTTAATTTATAGCCAGTTGGATTTTGTTCAAACTCTTTAATAAACCAGTTACGTACATCAGGAAGTGCTTCTGCGCACTGAACTGTAAGAGTTCCACAGTAAACCGATTTTAAATGTGCGATAATTTCAGTTAAAGTTGCATTTGGTTTTCCGATTAAAGAACCAATTTGAAATTTAGAAGTTAGATCCGCATCTGTTAATTTAAACTTAGCGAGGCTTAATTGTTCGCTATGCGCTACTGAATTTGTTAACGGATCAAGATCGGCTTCGAAGTGACCGTAATCACGGTAAGCAGAAATTAAGTGGTAAACATCTAATTCTTTTTCAGATAATCCGAATGCGCCATCTTTAGCAAATTCAACGCCTTCGAAAAATCTTTTCCACTCAATACCGATTGAGTCGGGAGAAGTTTTAAATTGATTATAAAGTGATTCTAAATATTCCAGATTCATGTGATTCATTGTTCTTTGACCTCAACTGTTTTTAGAACCATAATCATGTCATAAAAAGCCCTTGAGATAAAACAAAAAGGAGAGCTAGAGTGTACACACTAGTCGTAATTCGCCATGGAGAATCTGTCTGGAACCAAGCTAACCGTTTTACGGGCTGGAAAGATGTGGATTTAACCGACAAAGGAACTCGTGAAGCACAAAACGCGGGCAAAACCTTAAAAGAAAAAGGTTTTGAGTTTAACTTTGCTTATACCAGTCGATTGACACGAGCCATTAAAACCTTAAACCACATACTCGATCAAATGAGCCTTCAGTGGATTCCTGTCACAAAAGAGTGGCAATTGAACGAGCGACACTATGGTGGCCTTCAAGGTTTAAATAAAGCTGAAACAGCTGAAAAGCATGGCGAGGAACAAGTCAAAATCTGGAGACGCAGCTTTGATACGCCACCTCCAGCTATGGAAAAATCTAATCCTGAACATGCATCGCATGATCCTAGATATGCCGATGTTCCGGCATTGAATATTCCAAACGGGGAGTCTTTAAAAGACACCGTTGCTAGAGTTCTTCCGCTTTGGAATCAAAAAATTACGAAAGATATCGTAGCTGGCAAAAAAATATTAATCGCAGCTCACGGAAATTCAATT
>JBEBIK010000186.1:0-4791 GCA_040080445.1 Pseudobdellovibrio sp. | reverse complement strand
AAGCGTTTAAGGCCTCTGGCTTTTGCAATAAACCATCGCGGCTCACGTCATGAGTAAAGTAAATCATCTCAACATACTGAACCACGTGCGGAAATAAATTAGCGTCGGCTAAGATTACTGTTTTAGGGCCGTCGTCGATCTCTATATGACCTGCAGCTTTTAATAAACCTAAGAAGTAGGCTTTGTTGAGAGCAAAAGTTTTACAATCTTCAGACTCTGCATTTTCGTCTTTAGCGCAGAACTCTGTATTGAGGCTTCCGTTTTGCGGAGCTTCTTTGCGCATTTTTAAGAAACCTGGAAGGTCTTCAAATGAAGCGCGCTCATTAAAGTATAAATCAAGTAAACAGTCTTGAGCGATTAAACTTTTGTTAATGTCGTCTTCATTTTTGGTAACAATACACTTATCAACAATAAGCTTTTTAAGACTATCGCCGCGCTCAACTCCAGAGAGTATATGCAATATTAAATGGTGAATTTCAGCAAAGCTCGCATAGGTGTCGCCATTTGAAGGAGCTAAGAATAAGTTAGACTCTTTAAAACGAGAATCTATAAAGGTTGTGCTGGCTGGGTCTACAAGATTTAAATCAAAAAGCATGTATTTTAACTGATTATAGCCCGACTTTATTTCTTCAAGGCTGGCACCCGTTAGCTCATTAACCCGCTTAATATCTGAAGCATATGAGCGAATAATTATACGCGACAACATACGCCCTAAGTTTGAATTATTCAAATCACGAGCTCGGTAAGCACCGTTGGTTTGGGTGAGTACTTTTAAAAAACCCTTATCGTTGAAGTTCATTAAGCCTGGTGCGGCTAAAACTTGTTTAAGTTCTTCTAGGCTTGATCTGTCTTCATTTGGAAGTAAAATTTTTAATAGCTCTTCTTTAGATAATTCTGTTTTTTTATCGAAAGCATCTGTAATTGATTTTTGGTTATTAAGCCATATATGAAACTCTGTGGCCAACTGCTTAAGTACGACTGAATTTAAACCAGGTTGAGCTTCGCCAGCTATGCGGCTTTCAGGAGTGTTGAGTAAGTGACTCCAAAGAGCATTTAAAGTTGTGTCTAAGGTAGCTGATTTAATTTTTGTAGTTATAAATTTTTTGTCTTGAGCTGTTAGGACCAACTGCGCAAGTTCTGCTGTGGTGATCATATGACTGGCTTTAAGTTTAAGCTCTAAATTTAAGGTTTTTTCTACTTTTGAAGTTAACTTAATAAGACTTAAGATAAATTTTTTGTCTTCAAGTTTAAACGGATTAATAAAATTAGAAAACTCCACATAATGTGCGTAAGCTCGAACACCTACATTTAATAAAAGCTGCAGGTTAGATTTTGAAATACCCGAACCGGCTTGACCTGTCAGCGTGAGCTTAGCAGATGTTGCAAGATCCATGAGCTCGTTAAAATTGTCTGGTAACTTTAAACTGTCTTTTAAGAGAGTTTGTGACAAATTCTGAATGAACTCTTTGGCGGCATTTATATCATAAGACTCAACGATGAGTTCTGATATTTGCGAAACTGCTGTTACTACGGCCGCTTCAGAAAGATTAAAGTCTTCATACTTAATTTCTTTTTTGACATAGCCTTCTTTGTTAACTTTTAAATTTTTAAAGTGTCCCGCAATAGCCGCCACATTAGCTGCGAGCATCGGGGCTTTTGCACTTAAATCAGCAAAGTCCCTTTTTGACCATGCCCCAAGGCCTCCGCCTTTTTTACCTAAGAACACCGTCTTTATTACAGCTATCTGATCGATAAGCTGAGCGTTAATATCAAAATTATCGAATAAGGGCTTAGCCGACTCTAACAATTCTGTAATGTCTTTGTTGGTGAGTAAGTCCATCGACTTAGTGGTCATCAAATCTTGAATTAAAGTTGATACATCTAAAATGATATTTTCGTAAACTTTTGCTTTTTCATCAATTTGCTCAGCCTTTAGGTCATTATAGAAATATTTAAGCCTTAGAGATTGAAAATAAACTTCGCTCACGGTCTTTGCTAATGAAACCCATTCTTGACCGACAAGGGCTTCGGTACCACCAATAAGTTTCAGTTTGAACTTAACGATTAAAGCTTTTGCATTACGTATCGTTTGAATCGTTGAATCTTCACTCTTTGCAAAAAGTGCGGCTTCAGCGGCTAAATTAACTATGTTGTTTATGTCATAACCTCTATCAGACGAGGCTAATAATTTTGCAACGTGAAATAATAAAGTGTTAAATGCTTTTTTTGCTTCTTTAAATTTAAGTTCGTTATCAGTTGAGTTAGTGGCTTCAGGCGCCCATTTAGATACGATGATTTTCATATGTGGGTTTAGTTTAACTAAGTAGGTTTTAAGACCCGCAATAATACTCGAAATAGCCTCAACTTCGGTTTTAGTAATGAGTTTGTCGTCGCCACCTACGAGTGCAACTTTAAATTTCATCACTTCAGTTAAAAACTCATCGCTAAAATCTGTGCCGTCTTTTAAGAACTGCTGTGTTACAAATTTAGCAATTTCTTGCGGGGTGTAGGCTTCTTTATTAACGCCCCGAATATTATCTTTAAAAGCCAATAACACATTCTGTAAGCACTGTACGGACTCAGCCACTTGTTCGTCTTTAGCCTCGCCTTTAAAAAATAATTTGAGCTCATCAACAGATTGTTTTAAACAAGCCGCACTTTTAATTTCGGCTATGTTTTCAGTTTTGTTTTTTTCGCCGAGCTTAAGGCCACAGCCTAAACTTAAAGTTAAAACTGATACCATCAACAGGGATAATGCTTTAGAAAACATATTTTATCCCTCCATAAAATCTATCGTTGGCTTTGTACTGATCTAAAAAATTACCTTGCTCATCAGCAGGTAATTCATTTTCAACACCTATAATGTCGGCACCAACACTTACATACATATTTTTAATAGTTTCATACTTCAATTTTGCTGAAAGTAAAGAACCTTTTAATTGCTGATCATAGGTCAAATTTACATCTGCCTCGAGTGCGTTGTTATAAATATAAAACATATCGCTTTTAACGCCTAATTTTAGAGGACGCTTAAACTGTGTGCGTGAATTTGAAACCGTAAAAATACTGTCTTTACCTTGACTGTCGACGTCTTTGATTTCGCCGCCCTCTATTATGGCAGCGGCTGCATAGGCTTCAAATTTTTTACCTAAGACCTCTTTTAAATCAATCGAAGTGTAAAAACTAACAATAGATAGCGGGCTTAGCTTCTGCATCACTTCTAAGTCTTTGGCTGCAATGTTTTCTGGGCTATCAGCTAAGTAAGAAATTGTGGTTTTAATATTTTCATAGTCTAAATTTAAATCGGCCGACTGCACTTCGTGCCTAAGCACAGTGGGAGTTAAAAACACATAACCCTCAAAATTTGCAATGTTGCCGTAGGTATCTCTTGAGAGTGCTACTTCATTGATAGGTTTTTTACCGTAACTCACAACCAGCACCGGGCGCTGTTTGTTAGAACCACCTGCATAGGCATTTAACATATATCCACCGTGCGAAATAATATCGGTGATTTTATAATCGTTAATGGCGTAGTTAATGTTTTGAAATTGGTCGCCAAATTTAAATTTTGATGGCGGCTGTTGAGCCCAACGGCTTGAAGATATAATTTGGCCATTTTCTGCATTGATTTGTGGGCCTTGGTTAGGAATAAAAATCGGATTAAAAGAAGCCATTACTCCCATGCTACCAGATGACAAATGCCCACTAAAACCTGTTAGGCCGCCTTGAGTAAATTCGATATTGTCTTGAGTAGAATAAGACTGCATTAATCCAAAATTAAAAAATGAATCCGCAAAACTTAAATTTTCAAGTTTACGTCCGACAGTTAAACTACTTTCAGAACTACCCTTGATGCCAACATAAGCTTGCGGAGCTGCATAATAAACACTATTTGCCTCTGTGAAAGTTCCCAAATACAAATCGGTTTCTGTAAAAAATGAGCCTTGTTGTTTTAAATGCATCTCCGCTTGAATTTGCTGTTGGGAATTACCATCAACCGATGAGGGCTCTGTGTAGGCGATAGCTTTTAAATCGAGACCAAAGCTGGCTGTTAAGTCTTCACTGGATTTTTGGGTCTTCGTAGGCTTATAGGTGCTCGAAGCTTGAGGGCTTGTAATCTTCGTTGAACTTTGCGCAAACGCGGGTCCACCTACCAAAAAGGCAATACAGAACCCCATGCATTTAGTGAATCTCAGAGCATTATAACGCATAATAAAGCATCATCTTGCGATAAATGTTCCAGCATGAGACGGGCTTTATTTGGCTTTGGGGCAAATTCGATGTCTAAATTATAGGGAGTAGACGCTCACGGTCATCGGCTAAAAGTTAGACAGCTACAGGTTTGAAAATTCTAAGCAAAAGTATAGAATAACTTTCGATATCAAAAATAGGAGCTAGACCATGTCAGATAAATTACATAATTTCATGAACACAATGTGGAACGACTACATTCAGATCAACCCACAGGCTCAAAAAATTCATACTCTTTTGACCCATGCTGGAGAAGTTTTAACTAACGATCACATCGCCCTTCGAACCTTCAATCATCCTAAATTAGGTATTCAATCTTTGGCTCAGCACTTCATTAAATTTGGTTACAAAGAGTGTGGCGAATACTACTTTACAGAAAAAAAACTCTACGCAAAACACTACGAACATGACGACAAAAGCTTACCAAAAATTTTCATTTCAGAATTAGAATTGCAAAAAGTTTCATCTTACATTCAAGAGACTATTTCGGCTGTAGTTGAGCAAATAAAACCTGAAGTGATCGCTCATGAAAACTTCGTA
>JBEBIK010000185.1:0-4832 GCA_040080445.1 Pseudobdellovibrio sp. | reverse complement strand
ACAAAAATCTTATGAGCTCGAATACGGTAAAGCAACGCTCGAAGTCGCTCCAGCAGCCAAACCAGCACGCGTTGTTATTTGCGATGATGTTTTGGCTACAGGTGGTACTTTAAAGGCCTCGATCGAACTCTGTGAGAAGGCTGGCTATCAAGTTGAAGATGTACTCGTTCTTATTAATCTTACGTTTTTAAATGAGATGAAATTCAAAAACGAAGCGGTTAAATCTCTTGTTCAGTACTAAGACCTATTGATTTATTCAGACATAACATTCTGAAACGCTAACCGAACGAATCGAAAACGCTGTCTCAATCCAAGACAGCGTTTTTTTATAATTTTGCTGAAAAATAAAAATTCCAACTCATCTTTAGTCTAGTTGCTGCCGATAGGTTAGCTACAGAAACTCAATAAAGGGTTCTAAAGTATCAGGCCTTTTTGCAAAGCCTAAGGAGCTATTAATGAAATCGAATTTCACGTTCAAGCATCTAGATTATTCCGAGTCACTTGTGGATTATACGAATACTAAGCTAGATGAAATTGGACAGTTCTTGTTGAAGGATGGGCGCAGCAATGTGTACTACTCCAAAGACCAACACGAATTTATTGTAGAAGTTTCGATTAACACCCGTGAGAAGTTCTTCAAAGCCTCAGCCTCCGCATCCGATATCTATGTGGCCGTTGACCTAATGGTCGACAAGCTTGAAAAACAATTTTTAAAAGTAAAAGAAATTTATGTCGATCACAAAAAGTTTCATTTATCTAAAGAGGGCAAACTGCGTGATTACAACAGTCAGTTTGAGTTTCAACCTAAGTGGAAAAAAGCGGGCTAATTAGAATTAATAAAATTTAAATAAAAAGAGCTTATTGCAAATGCAATAAGCTCTTTTTATATTAAGCAGAATGTAATTAGTTGTTTCGCACGATAGAATCTTCACTCACTTCAACTGTTACGCCAGGGCCTCTTCTATGGTAGTTCACATAACGTTCACTGCCTTCTTTATCCATACGTTTCAACGACTCATTGATGTAGTTGTTGATCTCAGATAAAAAAGTGGCGTCGTTGTATTCTAAGTTACCGCGGCCAAATTTAGTTCGAGTTGGTCTCCAGCCTTGTCCGAATGAAAGCTCACGAGAGCTGTTAACTTGATCAACTCCACCAATCGCTGCATCAATCGCATCTAATTCTTTTTCAGTGGCACCAGCTAAGTAAACCATACCTTCTTCAGCTGTCATACCTTTGTCTTTCAGGTGGTAAGCAATAGCTCTTTCGTAAGAGGCTTTAAATGAATCTACTGATTCCCATAAAGACGAAATCATCATATATCTTCTGTCGTTTACTGAACGAGAAACCATTAAGTTAACTGCTAAGTAATATGGGTGGCCATATGAATAGTGCAAATGGTACATGTCATGGTGACGAATCCCAATGATCCAAGAATTATTTGAATAGAGTCCACGGATTTCAGGCCAAGCTAATAAGCCGGCGTCATTTGGTAAATCACGGTAAGAAGCTGTACCATCGATATACGATTCGACTAAATCATGAAATTTATCAATATGAACTGCGCTCTTTTTAGAAAAAGCGGCAGTTTCGCGATCAGTCGCAAATTCACTAATCGTAAAGTTTTCAAGGCGGAGTACAGATTCCGCGATCATGTAAGAAACCTTTTTAACTTGGTCGCCTTTTAAGTCTGGTTTAACTATTTCTAAAATCTTACGACCTAATTCAGCCATTTTGTTAGATTGAGATATGCTTCCAGTAATAGAATCACCTTTGAAAGATCTTGCGGCTGTTTCTAAAACCGTTTTGATTTTATTTGATTTAAGTTCAATGCCTTCTTTTTCAAAAGCTTTTTTAAGATTAGCTACTGTACTAGCTGTTAGTTTTACTTTATCAACTCCAGCAAGATTCATTAAGTTAAAGCCAGATTCAAATTCGGCTCTTGAACTTTGTTCAAGAAGTGTACGCATGCTACATCGTGTAGCCGCCTCAGCTTGGGGAGTGTACAGCGCACCAACAAAAAGTAACTGTGTTGCGACTAAGGCTGATAATAAACCGCGATTTAAATTTTTTAACATAGTTTGAACCTTTCTTTAAAGATCATTCTAATTTAGTTCTAGTATCCCGGAATTGCTTCTTCGCTTGTCGTTACAGTAACGCCAGGGCCTTGTCTGTGGTATTTAGCATATTTTTTATTAGCAGCTACTTTTAGACGAGCAACAGATTCATTGATGTAATCAACGATTTCTTTTTGTAGAGTTGCTTCGCTTACATTTATTGATGTGCGACCAAATTTAGTTTTAGTCGGTCGCCAGCCGGCGCTGTGAGCTAATTCTCCGTAACTGCTTACATTTTGGTGCGAACCGACTACAGCTTCGATTGCGGCAAGCTCTGCTTTAGTTGCACTACCAAGATCTAACATGCCTTCTTCAGCGGTCATATTTTTATTTTTATAGTAGCTTGAAATAGAACTTTCTAAACCTGTTCTGAATGTATCAACTGACTCCCATAAAGCTGAGATTAAAATATAACGTCTATCGTTGATTGAGCGAGATGAGTGTAAGTTAACGGCTAAGTAGTATGGGTGACCGTAAGAGTAGTGTAAGTGGTACATATCATGATCTCTTAAGCCAATTGCCCATGAGTTGTTAGCATAAAGTCCACGAATTTCAGGCCAGCTTAAGAAGCCACCGTCTTGTGGAAGATCTGCGTAACCAGTAGTTCCATCAACATAAGACTCAACAAGGTCATGAAATTTATCGATGTGCAGTGTGCTTTTCTTTTTAAATACTGGAAGGGCTTCACCGGTTTTATAATCAGAAGTTTTAATAGCTTCAAGTCTCATAACAGATTCAGCTATCATGTAGGTTACCATTTTAGTTTGCTCTTTATTAAGATCAGCTTTAGCCGCTTTAAGAATTTCTTTTCCTAATGCAGCCATTTCATTAGAGCGTTCAATAGAAGGGGTTCTCGAGTTGCCTTTTATCATTTCGGCTCCTCCCTCGATCACTTCTTTAATCTTAGTGGCGCTAAGCTCCCAGCCTTTATCATCAAATACTTTTTTTAGCTTAGTTATAGTAGCTGGCTTAAGCTTGATTTTCTCAACACCAGAAATGTCATTAATAAAGAAGCTCGATGTGTTCTCGGCACGTGCGCTCTCTTCAACTAATGTTCTGATGCTACAGCGTCTAGCTGCGGCTTCAGCAGAGTTGGTGTAAAGACTGCCAACAATTAATAATTGTGTTGTTAATACGGTTGAAAAAACATAATTACTTAAAAAGTTCAACATAGAATTACCTCTTTTTTAATTTCTGCAAACTCATACTAAGCACAGACTGTTCCAGCTCTAGAGCGTCTCATTTTGAGCTCGGCTGTAAAACAAGTTGCCAGTTGAAGTCAATAGTTGGCATTTAGGGTGTATTGAGCAAATCAGACTGCTTTTGCTTTGAGGTGGTCAAATAAAGCTGGTACAGGCTCTGCAATTGATAATTATATGAAAAATATGAAAAACATCAAATTATCATTTGTTTGTGCTGTACTTACATTAATTTGTATTAATACTTCTGCGGCAACATCATGCCGTATCTACTTTAATGAAAACAATAGTCGCCCTACTTTATCTGAACAGCAAGTTCTTGATTTGGTTGATAAATCTAAATCTTACCAAGATAAGAGAAATCAAGAATGGTCTGAGCGTAACAAATGTCTTTGTTGCCACACAACCTTACCTTACATATTAGCGCGCGGAATGGACCCAGCTTCAAAAACTAATTTTGACAAATTTAAAGAAATAGCGGCACAGAGAGTAGAAAATACTGCAGAGCTACCATGGTATCATTCAGATATGGGTGGCCGTAACTCTAAACCGACCGAGGCAGTTGTTCAGGCTTTGACTTTACTTATGCATGATATCGCAAGCAACAATCCACTAAGCTCGACAACTTTGAAGTCGATTGATCGCATTTTTGAAAATATGAATACGACTGGTCGTATTCATTGGTTAGATTTTAACTTACAACCTTTTGAGTCTAAAAAAGGTGAATTCTGGGGTAACTCAATGGCGATATTAGCTGTTGAAATGGCTCAAAAGAATTCGCAGTATGTGGCGCCTGCCGATAAATACAATAAATTAAAAGAATATGTACTTAGAAACACAGATAAATTAAAGCCTAACGAAATGTCGGTTTTGATCTGGGCTAACTCAATGAATCTGCATAATGCCCGAATCACAGATAAACTTTTAACTTCTGATCTCTATAATAGATATATAAGCAGTATTGTCGCTTCACAAAATGCCAATGGCAGTTGGAATCAAAAGGCAGTGCTTGGTCAGGGTAAAAATAACGAAGACGTTTACTCAACAGCAATTGCATTAATTGGTTTAATTAAAGGCGGGCAAGGCAACATTCCCTCGGTTCATAAAGCAGCAAACTGGTTAGCCGCTCAACAACAGACTGGTAACTTGCTAAGTATGGGAGATGGATCTACTTTATGGGTATCAACATCAATGAATAGAGAAAATGCATTATTCAATAATAGATTTGCAAGCGACTTTGCAACATCATATGCCTCACTGGCATTACAATTTTATAAGAGCGATGTAATGACTCTACCGCCAATGGCTGCGGGTCAGTAAAAAATAGCTAATTATTCAACTTGTCAAAAAAATCAAAGCGCTCAATAATAATTGGGTGCATAAATTACTTAAATTTTCATTCATAGTATTTCTTATAGTTTTACTTGGAGCTGAATTAACTCTGAGAAATTTAAAACTTTTTGACCGTACCGTGAGTCAAAATATTATTAATGCAGTTAAACTCATAACGAACCCACC
>JBEBIK010000184.1:0-4858 GCA_040080445.1 Pseudobdellovibrio sp. | reverse complement strand
AATTAATATTTTTAATTAGCTCTCTACTTGAAGCATCGGTATAAAGTAAATATCCTGGCAAAAAAGAAGAGCCTACAAATTTAGTCAATAGCCAGCAACTAAACGGTGTTATGACTCCGGCAAATACATACTTTTTTTCTGTTAGATCATAAAATAATAGCGGCAGCATAGCGGCAGGTAAATAATAGTATTCTGCAAGAATTTGATGCTCGAAACCTAGTCCGCTTGTATAAATATAAAAGTTGCAGGATAAAATAAATAAAAATTTTGTAAGCTTTGTAGAATCAGTTGAAGACTTATAAAATAAAATTGGTGAAAAAACGAAGGCACCCAAGGCAACTGCAGCAAAAGCGAGTTTTGCACCAAGGTAATAATAGTATCCAACATACACAAACAGAACTATCCATACAGCTAGCACTATATTACGAAAAAGACCGAACTTCTGAAATCTAAAATCTTTATCGTAGTCTGCTTGTATAGTCATTTTATCCTAAGTACATTTTTAATACGTAGATTAGGATATTATAGGCCTAGTTATGAATGCAAGAATATGTAAATAATTGATCGATTTAAGTGCCTTTAACAAGATTTTGTTAAAGGCACGGTCTAGTTTAGTTTTGCTCTTCTTTAATGTCTTTAGCGTCTACTTCTTTAACTTTAGATTTTTCAGTTAATAGCTTAATCACTTTTTCTTCGGTGATCATGTAGCTTAGACGGCTCATTTGTTCTGGTTTAGAATACCATTCTTTAATACGATCTAACTCAATACCCGTTTGTTTCGCGTATTCGTCAAAGCGTTGATCGATATCTTCTTTTTTGCATGTTAAGTCGTTATCGATTGCGATCTTGTCGATTAAGAAGCTTGATTGAATCATTTCGTTAGCCGTTTTAGCAAAATCGCCATCCCATTTTTGAATGTAAGTTTCGAATTCAGCCTGTTGCATGCCTTGATCCGTCATGCGTTTTTTGAAGTCTTCAATTAACGCTGCTTTTTGATCTTTCATTAAAGAATTAGGTACATCAACTGGGTTAGCTTCTACCAATTTTTTTAATAAACGGTTTTTGAAGCTGTCTTCAATACGTTTTTTTTCTGTTTGTTCGATATCTGCAACTATTGTGTTTTTGAATTCTTCAACAGTTTGGTTAGCACCGATAGTTTTTAAAAGTTCGTCAGTTAATTCAGGTAAAACTTTTTTCTTGAGAGCTTTTAAAGTCACTTTAAAATCAACAGGCTTACCTGCTAATTCAGCTGAATGGTAAGGAGATGGAAATTTAAGATTGATGGTGCGAGTTTCGCCAACTTTCATTCCTACGATACCCTCTTCGTAACCTTCGATGAATTGTTTTGAACCTAATTCAAGGTTTTGATCTTGGCCCGCACCATTTTCTAATGCTTTACCGTCTACAAAACCTTCAAAGTCGATAACTGAAATGTCGCCCATTTGGGCTGCGCGTATTTCAAGTACGTCTTCGTAAGTTAATTTTGAATTACGAACATTGTCTAATACTTGTGTTACTTTAGTTTGATCTAAAACGAATTTTTCTTTATCAACTTCTAAACCTTCCCATTTTTTGATTTTCACTTCTGGGCGAATATCGAAAACAGCAGAAAATTTGAAATCTTTATTTTCAGAAGGATCTTCAAATTCAAACTCAGGGTAATTAATTGGGTCGATGCTTTGCTCTTTAAGAGCTATTGGGTAATGAGAAGAAATAAGATCTTGAGCAACATCACCTTGTACGCGGTCTTTGTACATCGTTTTGATTGTAGAGATAGGAGCTTTACCTTTACGGAAACCTTTGATCTCGACTTGCTTTTGAATATCGTTATAAACCTTTTCAAATGCTGATTTAACCTTATCTGACGGGATCTCAACGTTTAATTTTCTTTGAAGACCTTCAGTTACTTGAATTTGAGCTTTCACAGTCTCTCCTTATCGTGCTATTTTATGTAGAATATAGAAAAGGCAAATTAGGGTATAATTTAAGCAAAAGCAATGGTAAAAAAAGCGCATCTAATAACAGGTAAAGGCGGAGTAGGAAAATCGTTATTTTCAGCGGTTTTAGCTCACTATTTTAGCACTCAGAGTCAGTCTATTTTACTGACTGAACTGAGCGAGCATAGTTTTTACAAAGACTACCTAGATTTAACTGAAATTACCTACAAACCTCAGCCCCTTAAACTTAATTTAGATATTTGCCAGTGGAGCCCCGAAGACTGCCTCAAAGAATATTGCATTCATCTCTTAAAAATTGAGAGCCTTTATAAGCTCTTTTTTGAAAATCCCGTGTCTAAAAGTTTAATTCAAATAGCTCCCGGCCTTCATGAGTTAGCACTCTTAGGAAAACTCACTTCATCTCCGCGCCACCATGGCCCTGAGATGAAACACGAACAAATTGTTGTAGACTCTTATGCCACTGGCCACTTTTTAAGTTTGTTACGTGCACCAGCTGCGCTTGCGGAAGCTGTACCGTTTGGGCCAATGGGAGAGCAGGCAAAATCAATTGATGCTTGTATCCGTAATCCCGATTTTACTGAAATACATATTGTGACTATCGCAGAAGAGCTTCCAATTACAGAAGCAATTGAGCTTTATAAAAAACTTGAATCTGAATTTAATATTACGCCTCATATTTGCCTAAACAAAATTTCAAATTTAAAAAAATCTGATATTGAAGATTTGCCCGCTTCAGCGAAAGAATCATTTAATGAAACTATCGAAAAAGAAGATTGGTCACGATCTGAGCTTAAAAAATTAAACGCTCCTTGGGTTGAGTTACCTATGATACCTGAGTTAAACACAGGTAAACTCATTCACAGTTTAGTAGAGGCTTATGCTAAAACTCGCTAACAACACCAAAACTATTATTTGTATTGGTTCTGGAGGCGTTGGCAAAACAACGATGTCGGCTTCACTCGCTGTCGGTTATGCTAACCAAGGTAAAAAAGTTTTAGTACTCACAATTGACCCATCTTTACGATTAGCCCAGTCTCTCGGAATTAAAACCGATGGCGAAATTCACCGAGTTGCAATTAGTGATAATTCAAATGGCCAATTATGGTCTTGCGTAATTGATCATAAAAAAACATTTGAGTGGTTTGTTCGTAACGCCTCATCAACTGAGGCTTCTGCAGATGTTGAGTCATTACTTAAAAACAGACTCTACCAACAACTCTCTGGGCGATTAAGCGGATCACAAGATTTTACTTCTTTGATTAGCCTTTACCGTTTTGTTTCATCGGGCCAATACGATTTAGTTATTTTAGATACTCCCCCATCACAGCACACCTGGAATTTTTTAAAAGCTCCCGAAAAGATTTCGGCTTTGTTTAATGAAGGTGTTGCGAGTTGGTTTAGGCAAGATACTGAAAAAGTTGGAATGCTAAAAAAAATTCTAAACGTAGGAACCACGCAAGTATTAAAAGCACTCGAAACCCTTACGGGTTCGCATTTTATGAAAGAACTTTCTGCGTTTTTTCAAGCCGTGCAAAAATGGCAGAAGCCACTTGAAAATTATATCATGAATTGTCATAGGCTTTTGGTGGCAGCTGAAACTGAATTTATTTTAGTAACCTCTCTTGATAGTTCGCGCATAACCGAAGCGCAAAAATTAAGCCGCGAAATTCAAAAACAGGGCTATCGTTTGTCGACGGTCATAATCAACCGCGTGCCCGATTGGACTATGCTCGAGATAAACCCGAAATCAGCTCGCGTAAATGAGCTTATTAAGTATTATCAAAGTCTTGAAAATGACTTACAAGGTCGACTGAATTCATTCAAAAATAGTCTAAAAGTATACAAATGCTTCGAGTTAAGACAAAATAGTGAAGATGTTAAAGGCCTACAAAAAAACTTCGAAAATATCAGTCCTCTGGGTTAATTTTTTACTTCTTAACTCATTTTTTGCATTAACTGCTTGTTCTTACTTTCAAGAAGAAGTTGCAATTGTAAAAGAGCCCACAGAAAGAGAAAAATTATTCTACTCCGCCGAAAAATTTTATCTCTTAAATAATGATGAAGCTGCAAAACCTATTTATTTTAAAATAACTCGCAATACCGAAGGGTCATTTGATCCCATTTATGACAAATCTCTGTGGAGACTTATTAAAATTTATGAAAAAGCTGATGAGGCTGAAAAAGCTCTATTAACTCTAGATGAACTCGATAAAAAAGGCACAAGCTCAATACCAAAAATTAAAATTCAATTTTCGCAGATTAAAAATCACTTTGTTGTAACAAATTCTTATCAGGCAGAGCGTATTCGTAAAGATATAGATAAGCAGTATCGTGATCGCATTATTTCGCTTTATGAACTTTACGACGGCTTAATAGACAGCACAGAATTGGCTTTTGGTAGACATGTGCTTGAAGAATTGAAATTTTTAGGCGAAGTTCAAAAGTTTTTTGTATTCGTTATGGAAAGCAACATGACCCCTGAAAACGAAAGACTCACAGAAAGATTAATACAAAATTACGAAAAGTTTTTTGCAGCTCTTAATAACTCTCAAGCTTCGCCTCAATTTAAAAAAGAATTGTCGATTTCGCTATTAGACCAACTTCGTAAATTTGATCAATATAAAATTGACGACACGAACTATAATCCAAAAACTATGCTTCGCTTTACAAAATATTCTGAAAAGCAGCAAAAAAAGATAACCGAAAGCCTGAGTAAATGACAATCGAACAATCAAAAATTCGCAACTATATCCACGACCAAATTTGCTTAAATTACGACGATTTGCAAAAATGGTTTCAATCTTTAACAAGCCAACTTCAATACCCGATTTACTCTAGCTACGATATTCGCGATTCGGGTTATAAAATTACAAATGTTGATGCTAATATATACCCTGCAG
>JBEBIK010000183.1:0-4865 GCA_040080445.1 Pseudobdellovibrio sp. | reverse complement strand
GTGGGAACCCTTTCAGGCGGTTGGCAAAAAAAAGTAGCCTTAGCGTCAGAGCTCATGAAAAAACCCAATTTACTTTTATTAGATGAGCCAACGAATCATCTCGATCTTGAAAGTATTATTTGGCTTGAAGAGTTTTTGCAAAAAACCACTGATATTGCTTTATTAACTGTTACCCATGACCGTCGTTTTTTACAAAACACTTGTAATATTATTTTTGACTTAGACCCACAGCTGCCAAACGGACTTTTAAGAACGGATGGGCCTTACAGCTCACATCTTGAAAGTAAAATGATGTTACTCGATGGCCAAAAACGTTTAGAAGATAAACGCCGTAACACCATGACCCGAGAAAAAGAATGGTTAGCTCGTGGCCCGCAAGCTCGTTTAACCAAACAAAAAGCGCGTATTGATAGAGCTTACGATATTATTGATGAAGTAAAAGATTTAGAAAATAAAAACGCAAAAAGAAATTTAGATCTCGATTTTGGTGGCACCGCTAAATCTCCTAAGCGTTTGTTAGAGGCCATGAAAATTACTAAGTCTTATAGCGGACAAGTTTTATATAAAGACTTTAGTGTTATGATTAGACCAGGTCATCGCTATGGATTAATCGGGCCCAATGGAGCTGGTAAATCCACTTTACTTAAAACCTTGATCGGAAAAATTCAACCCGATAGCGGCACGGCCTTTGTTAATGAAGATATCGACATTTCTTACTTTGAACAAGGTAAAGACCAAATTGATTTAACTAAAAGTGTTTTAAAAGCGATTTGCCCTGAAGGCGACTATGTTCACTTTCAAGGTCAACCCGTCTATCACAGATCTTACTTAGCAAGATTTTATTTTAAACCTCTGCAAATGGATATGCCCGCTTCGCAATTATCAGGTGGCGAGCTCAGTCGATTAATTTTAGCCAAGCTTATGCTTCAGCAAGCTCATGTTTTGATTATGGATGAGCCCACCAATGATTTAGACGTCGAAACTCTTGAAGCGCTCAGCGAGTGTTTAAGCGAGTTTAAAGGTGCCGTTATTTTAGTGAGCCATGATAGATATTTTATGGATCAAAACTGTGACGTGATTTGGGCTTTTGATGCCGTTACAAAAAATATTATAACTTTTGCCGACACCAACCAGTGGGAAGACTGGTATCGTCAGAATAAAAAACTCATCAAAGCCGCTGAAATCGCCCAAACCAAGGCTGTAGCCAAAAGCAACGCCGCACGCGCAGGCCTTAGCTACAAAGAAAAGCTCGAATTTGAAAAAATTGAAGGCGTAATTGCCGAAGAAGAAGCGGCACTTCAAAAAATGCAGGCTGAATTAGACTCAAGCGATACGCAAAGCAACTACACAAAGCTTTCTGAGCTCACGAGACTGATTTCTGAAGCTGAAACTAAAGTCGAAAAGCTTTTTGCACGCTGGGATGAACTCACTAAAAAAAATAATGGTGTTTCGTGAATTTAAAATTTTTTTTATTAGTATTTTTCGGACTCACTTTAACAACACAGGCTGCAACTTATAAGCAAAACTGCCGCGTAATCGGTGAAGATGACTATTTACAGTTTACAATTGAGTCCGATTTAAGTTCTGGTTCTTCATTTGCTTTTAAGATTACCGCGTTTGAAGATGAAGACTGCAAAATTGCCTATTTACATTATGATCAATATTTTAAAATCGATTCTATCGCTGGCGAAAAAATAAATCTCAAAACTGAAAAAGTGACCTACACCCCATTATCAAAAGAAGTGGCTTCAGCTTTAAGAATGATAAACTACTGCAACACTAAAAACTGGAATGCTAAAGTAGCCGTTGATGTTACAGGTCAACTTTGTGACAACTACCAACAGTTTGCAAAAGATGAAATCTTTTTTCAGATTCTAAAAAATGAAAGCTCCATTTTAAAATTCGGAACCACAACTAAAGCTCTTGATGGACACTCTGAAAAGAACCGACCTCAAGATTTTGATGAGTTAGATTACCTCTAAAGCCCTACAATCCTTATAACACACTCCTATTAGTTTAATTCGACGCGTAAACAGATGACCTTGGTCCAGATTGGCTATGCAATTATAGAGCTTTATAGGAGGAATATATGAAGTTTAGAATGATTCTAAAAATTGCATTATTTGGTTTAGTAATTGGTTTAACAGGCTGTAATAAAGATAAAAAAGGTGAAGAACCTACATCTCAATTAGTTCGTTTCTTATGGACTGAAAAAGCAGACGTTGCGGCTGCACAAATTAAAGTGATTAATCAATACGGTGAAGCTGTAGTGGGCGCTCAAGTTTTAATTGGCGACGCGCAAGGATCTCCATTTAGAGGCAACTTCATATTAACTGATAAATCTGGCGCAGCTGTTGTTCCGACTTTATGGGAAGCACCTGCTTCTGTTACTGTTGATGCTAAAGGTTACATCCGCCAAACATTACTTAATGTTAAGCCAGGTAACATCACTTTAAAATTAAACTCGGCTTATTTAGCCGAAAGAGCTGAATTACGTGGGCAAGTGACTGGCTTACCAGTTGTTAACGGCGACAAACTTATTGATTTCGCATTAGTTATGCCAGCTGTTTCAAAATCAGATCTTTTAAACTTTGATATTGGTCAAGTGATCAGCCCTTACAGCGATAAATTATCCGCTGCTGGCCAAGAGAACGATATTCCAAGTAATATTTCTATACCTAAGCAAAAAGAAAGCTACTTCATCAGTGTTACATTAGATAAACCTGTGTATCGTTTAAAAGTACCTACATTAGGTCCAAAAAGATTTGTAACTGCTCGTGGACGTTTTGTATTTAAAGACGTAGTTAAAGAATTACGCGATGGCAAACCATTCCATGAACTTATTAATTACTTCACTATTCACGGTGGCAGTATGCGCGAAGCTACTTTAGTTGATGCCGTAACTAATTTAGATATTCCAGGAACGGACTTAGAATTTAAAAACACAATCGCAGTTAACTCGGCTAACGCTCAAGCAGACGAAGTACTACTTGTATTAGCTACTAGCGAATTATCGGGCACGATGATTCCGACTGACGTTAAAAGAGCGGTTAACGGCAAACCAACGGCATTACAATCTTTAGTTGGCAGCCCAGCTTTTGTTATCAGTGTTATTAAAAAACAAGCTGAGTTTATGGCCAATACTCCCGGTGCAGACCGTATGAGTGCCTCTTTAGTACCTTTCGTAGCCGGCGCTACTCAAAAACTACTTCCGTTGATGGCTAACCCATCAATTACTACAACAGTTAACTACGTTATAAATTTAGCGGCTGTTCAATCAGTTGAAGGAATTAACGCGATTGCTACTTCTGCTGTGATCTCAGACTTAGTTGAAACACAAGATGGCGATAAAAAAATTATTACGACCAACAGAAAATGGGACATCATCGGTCTTGGTTGGAATCAACAAATCAACCTTCCTAAATGGCCTTTAGACAATGCGACTGGCCGCAAACGTGTAGAAGTTAACTTCATCGGATCAACTACAAGTAAATCAACTAACTTAGACGATAGCCTAATTCAAAATGCTACTCACGTGACTCATGCTTCGACTGATTTCTAATTTAGTTTTTAAACTACTCATCATTCTTACAATTTCAGGTTGCGGGCTGTTTCAGCCCCGCCCTGAAACTGCAGATAAAATTATCGAAAAAGCTTCTAAGCAAAAGATTTTTTTTGCTCCCTATGATTTAGTATGGAAAGCAGCTCACTCCGCGATTAAATATACAATTGCTAACGAGAATCAAGATTACGGCGTGATCGAGACCGATTTTATCAAAGCAGTTGATGGTTGGTTGCCACCCGATCAAACAAAACCTCAATACACCAGTGCCCGCTACAAATTAATTTTTAGTTTTGCTAAAGGTAATATTAACGGACGCGACTCCACTCGAGTAACAATTGAAAAAAAGATCGAAATTTTCGTGATTTTATTTCAGAAACTCAAGTTATTCAGTCGGATGGTTTAGAAGAGCAAAGTGTTTTTTATCGTATTGAACGAGAAATTGTAATTGCTAACGCACTTAAAAAAGCAGCTTCAGTTTCTGAATAATTAATTAGAGCCAGTTTTTATCTTTGGCAATGATTTGCCATTTTTCTACGGAACGAGTTCCGCTCATGCTTTCACCCGAAATTTTTTCGAGAGCACGAGCGCTGAGCTCAGCCACTTCTGAGTCGGTATCAAATAAATTTTTAGCAAAAAACCCGCGATCAGAAAAACCAGCACTTTCTGATATGCGTTCAACGATTTGTTTTCTAATCCAAAGACTACTTTTTTTATTAAAATTATAATGCTGATTGAATTCAGCTAAAAGTAAGTCTTTATTGTCTTGAGTTAAGTCTTTAGCCACCACATCCACAGCAGCTGATCTCACAACTAAGGCTTTGTCTTGAATTAATTTTTTAGCTTCTACCATGGCAGCCGCAGGGTTGATCTTAGCTAAGGCCACTAAGCTGGCATTACGCATATACCATTCTTCGCTGCTCGAAAACTTTTTGATCTCGCCCACTTGGTCTCCAGAAGCATTGCCTGCAGCCTTAATCAAGGCTTGCCAGCGAGAGTTCATATCTAGTTTTTTATCAGATGCAAAATTTATATAAGTAGAAAAGTCATCTTTGGCCGCTCCACAGTTAAGACTTACAATCAGTACTAAAAATAAAGTTCGCATTAAGACCCCTTTTTCGTAGCTATTTTTTCAAACTGATTAATCAGTTCGATTTCGCTCTCAGTTACATCTTTTTCACTTACAAGCCTAATGGCCTCTTTCGATACAGCTTCGGCCACAACAATGGGCTCTTCAGCGATAATAAGCTCTTCAGAAACAATGGGCTCTTCCGCGATTATTTCTTCAGTTTGAGGAGTCTCG
>JBEBIK010000182.1:0-4891 GCA_040080445.1 Pseudobdellovibrio sp. | reverse complement strand
ACCTTAACAAAAGTTAAAGCTCTTTTCGCTCGCGAGGGAATCACTCTCGAAACTAAAAATTTAAAAGAAGCTCTTGTTATTATCAGCGATAAAATAAAAGATGGGTCTGAAACTCCAACTTTAGCTAAATCAGAAAAATTAGCCGTATTTGGAGACAAACTATTAGAAATAGTTAAAAATGATTTTACTAAAGCTGAATTTATGATGATCAGTTACTACGTTGGCGAGTCTGTTTTAAAAATGGAACGCATACCACTAAAAAAGTATAAAACAGTTGAGGCTCCGGACATTCTTTCAACTAATGGTGTATTAAATATTAAAGACTTTCATAAAATGGTGGAGTCTTATATTGATAACACAGCCGCATACCGCGATTTACCTTCTGATGTAGGATTTATTGATTGGACAGATATTCGCCACCTTTATTCGAACAACTCCTGGGGCATTGGCTTAAGACACCACGATATGTACCACTTACACTATGCTTACGGACATCCTTACTATGTAGCTGTTAATTTTCAAGCATCACGCGGTATTAATGATAGACGTTATGCCATGATATCTTCTTTTTGGGAATCAGTAGACACAAATCAAACAACTTTTGAAAGTAAAATATCAAAATTTTTTGGCGACAAAGGCATGAGTCCACAAGAAGGCATGATTTATTTAGCGCGCGCTACAAAAGAGATGATGAAAGAAATAGATAAAGCTGAAGCCAACTCTTATTACAATGAAACCTCACAAGAGGTTGTTAATGATAACAACATTGGCTTAAGAAATGGATGGCAACCTTTTGCTGTGGCCAATGGACGAGGCGCAGCACCAACCGATTTAGCGGTTTACGATAAAGAAATTGAAGATTTTATCAATAAATCTTTTACGAAACTTGCCAACCCTGCTAATAAAAAATACTATAATTTTCATAGATTGGGCCCAGGTAAAAAATCAACCACAGATGAAGACATAACACATTAATGAATTCAAAAAAATATTCTAGCGCCATCAGAATTAAGCTTAATGAAGAATTGATTGAGAGATCATCTGCAGCTGCGCCAGGCTTTTTTATGGCTGCTGCATGGGTTACCTATCACCACTTCGAAAGTATAAACTTCAGAAGTACTATCATAGTACTCGGCATTTGCCTTATGATTATAGCCAGTATTCGCTATATAATAAGAGAGCTCAATAAACGAGGCTTTCTCAGCGTTGAAATAGCAGCCGACCTGCTCAAAGTTAACATTGTGGCCAATGCTGTTCTTTGGTCTACGGCACTCATACTACCAATGATTGAACTCGAGCTGCAGAACGTTGTTTCTTCAATTAATATTATTGCGCTTATGCTCGGGCTTACTCTTACTTCTATAGTAACCCTAACACAATATCTCTACATCGCTTACGTCTACCAAGGGATTATGCTAGTACCAAGTATTTTATATTTATTTTATTTAGGTTTATTTAGAAGTAATCTTCAAGCTTTCCATATAGGAGTTATTTTTTTAATCGGTATAATCTATATTCTTAAACAAACACGCGACGTTCATTACGACACTCTCAAAAGGCTCAAATACTCTTTAGAACTCGAAAGCACCAATAAACTTCTTAACGAAAGCCAAATGCTTCTCATAAAAGAAACAGCAAAACTACAACACTCCACCCGCCTTGCCACTTTAGGTGAAATTTCAGGAGAGCTCGCTCATGAGATCAACAACCCTCTAGGCATTGTTCGAGGCAATATTGAACTCAGTCTTATGTCAATTGAGTCTGATACCTTTAAAATTGAATATATTAAAACTAAGCTCGAAAAATCAATCTCTTCAATTAATCGCATCAGTAAAATTATTAAAGGTCTGCGCTATCTCTCTAGACAAACTGAAAACGAACCTTACCTAGAAACCACCACAAATGAAATTTTACACGAAACTCTCGATTTTTGCTCAGAAAAATTTAACTTTAATAAAATTGAAGTCGCTATAGATAGCCTTGCCGATTACAAAATCAATTGTAGGTCCATTGAGATATCTCAAGTTTTACTTAATATTTTTACAAACGCAATCGATGCACTTAGTAAAACCACTTACGACAAAAGAAAAATAAAGATAAAAGTTCAAAAAGTAGATTCTTATGTGCAAATAGCCGTATCTAATTCTGGCGAAAAAATACCTGCGGCTATTGAAGATAAACTTTTTCAATCGTTTTTTTCAACTAAGGAAGTTGGTAAAGGTATGGGGCTTGGTTTAAGTATTTCAAAATCTATTATCGAAGCCCACAAAGGGCGCCTTTACTATGATTCAAAGTATCCACAAACTACTTTTATTATAGAACTTCCTATACTCACTTAAGACAGCTTGCGATGCTCAATCAGCAGACAACGATTTGAAACTACTTTAATACCCGCGTTTTCTGCGAGCTTTTCTGCTTCATCATGACTAATTCCTAATTGCAGCCAGAGCACTTCAACTCCACCCAACTTTAAAACTTCGTCAACTACTTGTGGTATGTGTTCAGGCCTGCGAAACACATTTATAAATTTACGATACTCCAGTGGTACGTCGGCTAAATTCGAAAAAACTTTAAAAGCATTAATTTCAGTTTGTGCAGGGTTTACTCCAACGATGTCATAACCCTGTGCGCGCATATAATTCGGAATTTCTTGACTGGGCTTATTGGCATCAGGACTCATTCCTATAACCGTAATTTTTTTATAAGTTTTTAGTATCTTTTTAACATCTTCATCGTTTGTGTTCATAAACACCTCTTTATGGGCACTTGTGCTTGATTAAAGTATTACTTACTAAACCCTGTAACGTGCTATTTTCTTCATTCTGATATTTATAAATCTGCTCACAGCTTATTTTATCTGAGTTGAGTACTGCCGTACTCAAAAAGTATTCATGTTCAGGCCAGTCGGCTAATTTATTAAAAATATTTTGAGAAAGATTCTCACGTCTTGCAACGGCGGCTAACACAAAGGTGCGATACAAGCTGTACTCTACATCAGCAGAAAAATCTTCTTTTTTAACAGAAACTAAACGCTCAATAATTAAAGGACTACTGGCTGGATTACTAGCCAAGCCCGAAACTCGGCTGTAGTTTAATTTTCCGAGCGCTATATTTTCTAATATATTTAAAGGAGTGCTTGGATTGGCCCCCACCTGAGATACAATATAATCATTCGAGCTGTTTGACAGTGTGGTTAAAATTTCTTCTGGGCAATTTGGGTTTTGGGCCAACTTAACCTCGACATCTTCTTTACCCCAAAACAGAAAGGCCTGATGTATTTGATTCAGTTCTTGTTTTGAAATACTCGCATTTGAGGCGATAGATAGGGCCCGACTTTTTAAATAGTAACCTGAACTATAGAAACCTATTCCCAGCATAAAAATAATACTTAAAGCAAGCGGTAGACTAAAAAATTTAAGTCTGCCAGTAGCAATATCAAAAATTGTATAGCCAAAGTATAAAAAACCCATGCCTATAAATGCAAACAGCGCTGCATAAGGAGGTATGAGCAAAAAGCCAATCGCTGCTGTGGAGTTAGTAGAATTTAAAACCGCACTCGTTACCCACCCTACTGCTACTAAAGCTGCAATAGCTGAGACAATGTAATAATACTTTTTACGTGCGACTTGTTTATTAATAAAATCCATAGACTCATTTAACTACTTTTAAAAATTTACGTCAAAATTATTCGTCTTAGTTTGAAATAAGATTAAATAAGCATCGAGTAACACTAGTGGCCTTTATAAAACCCGGCCGCTAAGTTGTTACGTCTTTTTTCAGCCAGCATAAGAGCGTAAAAATCAGCAGTCGAATAGGTTAAGGTCACTTCGCCTTTACTTCTTATCTTAGCTAATTTAATGAGTACCGTATCGTCATCAAAGCCAATACTTAACTCGTCTCTTATACCCGCATTAAAGGCCTGTATGGCACGAATATCAAACATGCTAGAAGGAGAACCAAATTCATCTCTTAAAAATGAGGCGGCCACTTCCATATCGCTGTAGCGTTTACCTAAACAAAATTGTTAATAATATCGACTTAAGCACATAATCCTCCGAAGCTATATACTGATGATAGCGGATCAAAAAAAAATTTCTAAACGATATTTAATAAGAGGATAAAACTTCTCAATTGTGTACGAAAAACCATTGCTTTTATTAGTAACTTTCTTGTTGGTATTTTAACAAGTATCAAGTTAAGCTCATTTTGTGACAACTGTAAGACTTATCTTGATTAAATGGGTTCTATTCTGGTTTATCGTCGCTGGTGGCTCAATCTACGTGCTACCTAATTTTGGTGCCGATCAATATCATCGTTTTTACATCACATCGATTTATTTTTTTTCGTTCGCCCTGATTGGCGCTTATTATTACAATATAACTGAAGTTTTCCCTCATCACGCGAGTTTCAAAAATCAGCTAGTTCCTATATTTCTGATTTCATTATTTACAACGCTGGCCTGTCTTTTTGTAAATCGGCAGTTTCCAATTTCAGATGTGGTTCAAAATAAAATTATGCTCTCTAAATTTTACTTTCCATTGTTTAACATCGAAACCATCATTACAAAACTCTGCGATATCTCATTTCAACAAGTCTTCATTTACGGTATACTTAAAAAGCTTAAATCTCAAAAAATCAGTAACCGTGAGGCTCTAACTCTTTTTTCGATAAGTTTTTTTATAATTCATTTACCCTTGATTTTTAGCCTTAAACTCTACGCTTTTTATTTTATAATTCCGAGTTGTTTTGCCGGAGTTATTTTTTCTTACTTAATTTTGAACTATCGACACGGACTAGTTAAGTCCTTCTCAACCCACTTGATGTTTTATTTTTTCGTGGGTTTATACTTAAGATACTTTTAGGGCGTTTTTTACTGACCAAGTCCATGTAA
>JBEBIK010000181.1:0-4913 GCA_040080445.1 Pseudobdellovibrio sp. | reverse complement strand
GCATTGAAAAAAAATGAGTAAAAACTATTAGGTCGAAATAAAGCATTAATATCTTCTTTAGAATAAATTATTTCTCCTATTATAGATTTTAAATATGGCGCATACTCTGGATGATCACCTATAAAAGCATCTATAGAATCACCATTATATGCTTGTAGATCGCTTAGAATTTCTATTTCAAGATTGTCGTCTAATTTTTGCTTAATCAAATCAATCAGCTGTAATCCTGACGGATAACCAAAATCCTGACTAATTCCCGCTCCTAAAATTAATGTCGTTATCATTAGTTTTGATATGTCTCATGTAATAACTAAGGAGTTAATATGCCTGACGGCCTCGGCGCAACACCTGAAGAAATTGCTGAATATCAGACTACCCTCAAAGCTGCACAAAAGGCTTTAAGTACAATGAAGAGCAGTCCTTTGAATCGAATAAATTTTGACAAAGCAATCTTCGATCTTGAAGCGGCCTACAATGAAATGAAGAGTCCACCAAAAAGGGACAATTATAGCCGTTCGAATGCCTGAAGAGGTAAAAGTGGAGATTATGGCCGAAGTTAAGAAGATTAAAACTATGCTGAATAAGTCTTTAAAAGATGGCGAAATGAAATTCAGAATGAATGACGTAATTATCGAGGCTCTACGAAAAGGCTTGAAACAAATCAAGCCATAGTGATTTAAGCTGCTTTTCTTTTTTTCGCTGGTTTAGGTTTAACTTCAATTTGAAGACCTAGTCCTTGCATAACTTGGCTGACAAGTCCGAAACTTGGATTGCCTTTTTGATCAAAGACTTTATACAAAGTTCTGCGGTTGATGCCAGTATGCTCAGCCAGTTTGGAAAGTCCGTGAGCTTTGGCTACGTCACCAAGAGCAATGGGTAAAAAACTGATATCATTGTCGACAATAGAAGACATAATGTAATTAGAAGCAAAAACAGGGTCTTTAAGCTTGATCATTAAATCATCTTCAAAACGTAATCCTTTAACTGCTTTCATATATCATTCTCCTTTTTCCAGTGGCTCCAATAATCTTTAGCCGTTTCAATATCCGCTTGCTGGGTTCGTTTCGTGCCGCCAACTAAAAGCACAATTAACTTATCTTTATGCAGGCCGAAGTAAATTCTATAACCTTGGCCGAAATCAATTTTAAACTCGCTTACACCGCCACCAACTGACCGAGTATGACCAAAATTACCCATTCCAGCCTGACGTATTCTTTTGTACAGAATGGCTTGGGTCATTGAATCTTTAATGCTTTCAAGCCCTTGCGCACAGGTTGCTTTCCGTTAGCTGTCGTATAGTAATGAATATCTCGCGGCTTAACGTCCATTTACTCAATGTGCCCTATAAGGCACACGTTGTCAATAGCGAATTTAAAGGCCAGAATCAAATTGATAACATGATCTGAAGTTTGATTTGGGTTAGTGAAGGGTCTCTTATTTTCATCTATGAGACCATCAACGCCCTTGCTCTCATATCTATTCCAAATTTTATATCCTGTTTTTCTCGATATTTGAAACTCACGACAAAGTTCTGTCATCGTTTCACCTTCAAGAATTCGACTAATAAATCTCATGCGCTCATTCATAACATTAGATTCCTTCCACGGCATATTTCACCCCCGCGAATGAATCTATCATTTTTGGGAAAGTGTTACCTATGTCGTTGTGCTAATTTGTTACCTATGAGTATAGACTGGACCCTTGTATTGTGGCGTTCCGCTTGAGTCTTCTGGCCTTCGTTTCTCAAGTATTCGTTATATACGTCTCATCCATAAAATTTACCGAATGGCCGCGAATCCTGTAGCTTAAGCTTTTTATTTCACGGTCCACATCCGAATATCGGAATATTAGATTAAATTATTGATTTATCTTATGTCTCATAAATAAGACTTGCCAAATTGTCTCATTTATGAGACGCTTTTTGTGATGATCACAATAACCAAACAATGCGAAAAAGAGCTAAAAGACTTTCCAGTAGAAGTTAAAGAAGATTTAGCCGATGCATTGGCCTTATTAGACGAGGGTGTGGGCTTATCTTTGCCACTTTCAAGGCCAATGCCCTCAATAGGTGGTGGCGTTCATGAACTGAGGTTTAGAGATCGTTCTGGCATTTATAGAGTAATTTATTATATACGGAAGCAAGCTGATATTTTGTTGATCCATGCGTTTCAAAAAAAATCTCAGCAAACACCGAAAGAAAATATTAATTTAGCAAAACAGCGATTAAAGGGAGTAGTATGAAACAGACAACTAAAGGCTTAGACCTAGCAAAAAAATTAGGAATTTCACCACTAAGAGGCGTTGAGGCTGTTATAAAAGCACAGCTTATAGCTGCTGTTATTAAAGAAGTTGAAAAACAAGATTTAACTCATGCAGCTCTTGCTAAAAAATCTAAATTACCAAGAAGTGCAGTTACAGGTATTTTATCTGGTAGTTTGCAAAAAATAACTATTGATAGAGTTCTTAAATTGATTGAGGCCGTTGGGTTATTTCCAGAATTAAAACTACATAGAAAAGCAGCTTAACTAGCCAACAACTTCAATAGAAAGACACAACATGAGAAAAGAATATGATTTAAATAAAATGAAGTTAAAAGCTAGCTTAACTAAAAATACTAATCCAAATATTCAACAAGTTTTCTTTCAAGTTCCACTAAGGGGTATCGGTTGTACATTGAATACATTTTAGTTATATAGCAAAAAATCACAAACTTCTGATTGATTAATCAGCATTTTTAAATATTTTTAGTGCAAGTTAATACCTTTAATCTAATATAACAACATCAATGAAATCTCAGACAATTTCTATTCTATTTTTACTAATTTTCTCTTTGTTTTTATTTTCTTGCGCCCACACCCAACACGTAGCTTGCCAGTTTAGCACACAATCACTTTCGCAAAGATTTAACCCACAAGAATACAAATCTATTAAAGTTAAAAATCACAAAAAAATATATGGTGTCAGAATAGATCCTTCATACCTTACACTTACTCATACGAATAACACTTGTGATTCAACTGCCGAAGATATCGTTACGAATTTAAAAAAAATTGGTGTTAACACTATATTTTTATATGCTTACAGCCCTGTATACGGCGCTTACTACCCCACCAATTACAACTATACAAAAGTTGAACCCACCTTTGGCTACGCAAATATTTTTAGAAACATCGCATTTGAAGCCAAAAAAAATGGAATGACGGTAGTGGCCTCAATTCCGCTTAATAATTTTAAGTCGGTTTGGATGAAAATGCCTGAGTGGCGAGTAAAGCTGCAAGACCAAAACGATTACACTCCACAATCAGAAATAAGATTATTATCGGCCTCTAGTTCTGCGTTTCAAGAATGGCTCAAGGGTTTTATTGATGATTTAGTTGAGCAAAACCCTGAAATTGATATTGTTGAGGCCGTTGAGCCCACTTTAGATTACGAGTGGGAGCAAAAATCTGACTTCAACCCCGCGGCTCAAGAAAGGTTTACAAATCTTTACCCGAATAGCCCCTTTGACAAAACTGCATGGGCACAGTTTAGATCTGATGAGTTCACCAATTTGATTAAAATATTTAACAAGCAAGTGCATAAAAATAATCGTAAAAGTGGTCTTGTGCACACATGGCCTGCGAAAAATAATGGAAACCTTTACTCGGCTCTTGAAGTGAGTCAAAACACCGCATTTAACTTTAAAGCTATAGCGCTATTAACTGAAGATTATAAAACAGACCATCTCGCGGTAGAACTGTCATGGCAACAGTGGCACAGCCAATTCGGAAACAACATATTTAATCCGAATTGGATTGAATTGGCTAAAAACGATATTCAGCAACAGTTATTATCTGAACCAATGCAATCAAACTTGATTTTACATTTTGAATTATCACGATTCTCTGGAGATTTTGGCAGCACTGAGCCTACAGTTCTACAGTTTAATGAAACTCTAGAACTAGTAAAAAAAATGAAATATGGAATTAGTATTTACGATTACAATCAAATGTTTAATCGTAATTATTTTATAAAGCCTATTAAATAATAAAACAGATCCTACGTTCGCTTAATCAAACCTGTAGCCTTAACTTTAATTTCTTCTAAAATCAGGTAAGTCGCAGGTATCCAAACCAGCGATAAAAGGGTGCCGATTATCATTCCCCAAGACAGGGCTAATGTTATCGGTACCAATAACGAATCATAACCGCCTAAGCCAAATGCGGCTGGTAATAAGCCCACCACCGTCGTAAGACCAGTGGCTAGTACTGGTCTTAAGCGTTCTTTGCAGGCCTTAACTAAAATTTTATCGAGCGGCATATCTCTATGTAATTTTTTTCTGAGTTCTTCGATATAATCAACTAAGATAATGGCCGAATTAATCACAACACCTGATAAACCCACCACGCCAATAAAAGCAATAAAGCTCAGAGGTCTTTGGTCGACTATAAAGATGTAACACACCCCGATTAATCCGAGCGGTATAGATGATAAAATTAAAAAAGGCTTTGATAAACTTTCAAAAGTAAATACAAGAGTCGCAAAAATTGCAATTAATGAAATTAACAGCGCAAAAGCGAGCGAAGTTAAAGATTCATTCGTGCTTTCTTCTTCGCCTCCAAAAGTAATCGTTAAATCAGGAAATCCTGCCCGTTTGTCGTTAACGAATTGTTGCATTTGCGAATTAACAGTCTGGCTTGTAATTTCGTCTTGATTAACTTCGGCTGTAATCGTTAAGGCACGCTTAAAGTTGTAATTTTTTTTATACTTGGGAGCTGGTGCTTTTTCAAAAGTTGCTAAACGGTTAATAGGCACAAGCTGACCTAAGTTATTAGTAATTTCGTATTTTGAAATATCGCCCACTTGATTAACGATGTTTTCATCGAGCTTAACAACAACATCAACTTCTTCTGAATTTTTAATCAATACACCGG
>JBEBIK010000180.1:0-4926 GCA_040080445.1 Pseudobdellovibrio sp. | reverse complement strand
TTGAGTTGTCGTTTGTAGATGATGTTGAAACCAAAACAAGCATTCAATTTAGTAATTTAATATTAAATACAAAAATGAGCAAAAGCGACTTTCAGTTTAAGCCGCTTAAAACAGATGAGGTCATGAACGAATGAAAAATCAAGTACAAGGAATTAATGCAAAAAAAGTACACTTCATAAGCCTTGGCTGCCCTAAAAACTTAGTTGATAGCGAAATCATGGCAGGCACTCTCATGAAAGACGGCTACAGCGTTGTAAGTGAGGCAGAAGATGCAGATACAGTTGTTGTTAATACTTGCGGTTTTATTGAAGATTCAAAAAAAGAATCTATTCAGAGAATTTTAGATATGGCGGCTTTAAAACAAGAAGGCAAAATTAAAAAAATCGTTGTAGCGGGCTGCTTAACACAAAGATATAAAACAGATTTAGTCGAAGGCCTTCCAGAGGCTGATTTATTCGTAGGTTCTGGAGAATTTCAAAACATTGCAAAAATTCTTAAAAACCACGATGCCGGCGAAAAGAAAAATACTTTTTTTAATTTACCAACATACTTACAAGAAGAGAGCACACCTCGTGTTAACTCCCAACCAAAGCATAGAGCCTACTTAAAAATTTCTGAAGGCTGCATGAAGCGTTGTGCTTTCTGCGCTATTCCACTCATTCGTGGAAACTTACAATCACGCAAACTTGAAAATATCGTCAACGAAGCCAAATTATTAGCCGCAAGTGGTGTTAAAGAACTCATTATTATCAGCCACGACTTTACTGATTACGGTTTAGATTTAAAACGCAAAGACCCAACTGTTAAAGAAGCTCCAGTAGAATTACTACGTCAACTAGCCGAAGTTGAAGGTATCAAGTGGATTCGCTTATTATATTTATACCCAGATGGCATTACTCCAGAAATGATTCACTTAATAAAAAGCAACGACAAGTTTGTTAAATACTTCGACATGCCTTTGCAACACGTTAATAACGATGTTTTAAAACGTATGAATCGTAAAATGACTCGCGAAGAAATCGCAGAAGCCTTAAGACTCATTAAAACTGAAATTCCTGAAGCCGTTATAAGAACTCAATTTATTGTTGGCTTCCCTGGCGAAACTCAAGAAAACTTCGAAGAATTGTTAGCCTTTGTAGCTGAGCAAAAATTTGACCGCGTAGGTTGTTTTCAATATTCTCCTGAAGAAAACACTCCAGGCGGAAAAATGGATAACCAAGTAGATGAAGCAGTTAAGCAGTTTCGTCACGATGCTCTTATGGAAGTTCAACAAAATATTTCTCGTGAAAAACACAGAGCTTTCATAGGCAAAACTATAGAAGTTGTTGTTGAAGGCTTAAGCGAAGAAACAGATCTTCTTTTACAAGGTCGCACTTCGCAACAAGCCCCTGATATTGATGGCGTTGTGTTAATTAACGACGGACAAGCTAAAATTGGTGAATTTGTTAAAGTTAAAATCACTGAGAGCATGGATTACGACTTAATTGGAGAGATCGTTGAATCAGTATAATAACTTACTAGCATTTGATTTAGCCTCTTACGGCGCAGCCTTAAGCATTATTAACCAATTTGCTGACGATCTTAGTATTAAGGTATTTGAAGTGAGCCCAAGCGGGAGTTCTGCTATTTTGATTTTAATATCGACAGACAAAGTATCTTTGCAAATTGTTAAGTCGCAAAGTGAAACTATATTTAAATCTCAAATTTTGTCTGCCAGCATAGTTGAAAATATTCACGAAAATCTTTTGCCTGCTTACTTAAGCCAAAACAAAGTGGAATTAAAAAGCAATATGCTTGTTCTTGAGGGTAATTATGTTTCTACAGGCTTAGAGTTGGCCAACGCACTTTTATTTTCAGGTGAGCAGCTTGTTGATTTTCGCATTATTAGAACATTTCCTAAAAATGTTATATTAACATTTACCACCAGTAAAAACGAAATTGGCAAATTAGATTCTAAAGATTTTAAAAAAACTTTTATCGAAAATATTCAGCCAGTATTAAAAAGTTACTACGAACTTAATTAACTACCGCAAGATTCAGCAGCTTGAATAAACTTTTTCGCATCAGGTATTTTATCGGCGCTCAAAATTTTAAAGGCTTTGCGTAATTCAATTTCGTATTTTGAATTAATAGCACAAACTTTTTTAAATGCTTTTAGAGATTCTGCAAATTGCTTAGTTTTAATTTGAGTCCAAGCTAAGCCTAATTGTGCACGTATAGACTCCGGGTTAAGTGCGGAACTCTGCTCAAACTGTATAGCTGCATTAGAGTAATCTTGCTTAATGAAATATTGTTCAGCCAAACAAGTAGTACCCATTTCTGTAGGTTTGATATTAACCGCTTTTTTAAATGCCAACAGAGCCTGTTTATGGTTTTCGCGCTCTCGATAAGAGATCCCGATGTAAATATGAGGCAAAGGGCTTTCTGGAAATTTTTTAGCTGCTTTCAAGCAAACTTTTTCACCGTCTGCATTGAGTGAATTTAAAATCAATGTTTCACACTGTTGAATGAGATAAGAATTATTAGTAAATGAATTAAGGTCTTCATAAATAGCACTAGCCTCGTAGTAATTATGTAGAGCAGTAAAAACCTCAGCAAGCAAACGCAAAATCTCTTGGTTTTTTTGGTCATCTTCAAGCAGCTTAGTAAGAGTAACTCGTGCCGTAGCATAGTTTTCTGTGCTGATAGAAACTAGTGCGTTCAAATAGCTGTTGTCAAAATTCGAAAGTTTTTTCTTTTTTAAAATATCGACATAAGTTCTAGCTTCTTTGGCTTCGCCTTGGTCAATTAATTCTTTAATAAGTCTTAATGTTGTTTTAGTTGAATCATCGCCAGCTTCATTTATACGTTCTTTAAGTAGATCAGACCTTTTCTTTTTGAGATCACTAGAGAAATAGCGAACGGTATCATACTCGTTAGCTCGACAAACAGACTGATATTCTTCATATTTTCCGTTGCCTACACCCAGAGTGCCTATACTTACATTGGGGTCAGATGATGCACCAGTTTGCACTGTGCCTAGGGTTTGATTTACCAAGGAATTGCTCTGCGCATGGCTCAAATTGAGACAAAATACCGAACTTATGAGAAATAAAATTTTGGATAAGTCTTTTTTAAGTATCATTGTAATACTTATATCTTCCGATAAGAAACATGGTGAAACAAGACCAGAAATATAACCTTAAAGCCAATAGCATTTTTAACCGTAGCGGACAGGCGGCGGTCGAGTATATTTTGCTATTAGTAATAATAGTTAGTTTAGTTATTGGCGCCACACAAGCCTTTGGAAAAATGAATGATTTTATGAACCGTTTTATCGGGGAGTATGTAGTTTGTTTAATGGAGTACGGCGAGTTGCCAAGTTTAGGAACTACCGATGCTAATCTAAAAAAACACTTAGGCAGTGGTGGTGGCTCTGGACGAAAATGTGATCAAGAATTTTCAGGCTTTACCTTTGAGTCTGGGCGCCCACCAACAGGCAGCGGCTCAGGGGGTAGCGGTAGTTCGGCGTCTTCAGGAAAAAACAACAATTCAGGTAGTAAAAATTCTTCAGGAAATGCAAGCAAAGACGGCAGCGGAAAAGGTGGCGGGAAAAACGCTTCAGACTCTGCTAGTAATTCCGATGGCAGTGACAGAAATGGTGGCTCCGGACGAAAAGCAGCGCCCTATGCCAAAGGAAAAGTTATTCGTGCTTCATCAAATAACTATGGAACTGGTGATGCTGGAGGTGGCGATCAAAAAATAAAAGTTATCGACGAAGACGAAGGGGGCGGTAGGGGCCGCAAAAAAGATAGTGATAATTACTCGCGCACAAGTCGAATAGGCAATGGTAGAGATAGATATAGAGCTATTACGGGTACTATGGCGCAAGAAATTGAGAAGAGACAGCCTAAAAAAGCTGACCCAGTTCGTCGGTCTGTTAGAGCTCTGGCAGGCGACGAAGGTAATAGATTTACGCCCTATAAAAAGACTCTTCAACCTCGAGAAATCGCAGCAAAAGAAATGAAAGAAGACGATAACTCGAGCTTTGGCTTTGGTTATATAATTCGCTGGTTGATGATAGCGGGTATGGTTCTAGCGATTATAGTGTTCTTCGGCGGCCAAGTTATGAATTACAGCAATTCGAAAGATTAAGCTTCTTGCAAAGCGGGTAATTACTTCAATAGAATCAACGCCTTGCGCGATCTAAATTTTCTACAAAAGACAAATTGATGATTGAATCTTTAGATCAAATAAAACTATAACAAACTTCTTAAAAAGAGGGATGCGCTTTGATCGAGATTATTAATTACAACATAGTTAAAAGTTTTTCATTGGATCAAGCTCAGGATTTACTTCCTTTGATTTATGGAATTACAGAAGAGTCTTCTAAAAACACTAAATACTTGATGGCATGCATCGAAGCTTTGCCAGATAAAAAATCAGCACGTGCTCTTGAATTACAAGAACAGATCAATGCGATTATTGACCGATGGCAAAATAAAATTGAAAGATTAGGCGCTAAACCTAAAGGGCTTTGGCTGGCTGACTTTGATAACGGAAGTGGCTATTACTGCTGGAAGTTTCCTGAAGTAAAAATTTTATTTAAACATGGCTACCAAGATGGCTTTACTGGGCGTATTCTGATTTCATCTAACGAGGAATCACATGAGAATTGCCCTTGCCCAAATTAATGCTGTTTTAGGCGACTTTAATCAGAACAAAGATAAAATTTTAAAATTCATTAACAGCGCAAAAGAAAAAAAAGCAGAGCTGGTTATATTTCCTGAAGCCAGCCTTTTTGGTTATCACCCCTATGACTTACTTGAAAGAGAAGTTCTTGTTGAACAACAAACAAAAACTCTAAAAGACCTTATTAAAAAAATCCCGCGAGATATATATGTTTTGGTAGGCGGCTTTGAAAAAAACAAAAACAAAAAAGGCCGT
>JBEBIK010000179.1:0-4957 GCA_040080445.1 Pseudobdellovibrio sp. | reverse complement strand
GCTTCGTGATGTTCGAAAACCGTATGAAGGCCAAGCACAGCTACTTTTTCCTGTTTAAAAGTTTCAAAAACCTTCTGGGCCTGGGGCACTCCGTGAAGAACGCACCCAGGACAAAGCATCTGAAACGCATGAACTAAAACGACCCTTCCTTGCAGGTCGTTTAAAGAAAAATCGTCTGTAGTGCCGAGCCACTTTAAAACGGTGAGGTCTTGGAGTTTCATTTTAACGAAGACTCACTTTTGGAAAATCAAGCGGCACATCAAAGGCAACGTTTGTGTAGTTTGTAAAAATATTAAGTGCAACGTGAGCTAGAATCTCAGCAATGTCTTCTTCTGAATACCCCGCTTTTTTAAGAGACGAAATATCGTCAGGAGAAACATTGGCTCGCTCTTTGACTAACTTTACCGCGAAGTTCAATGCAGCTTGTGTCTTGGGCTCAGACGACTTGCCACCTTGTGCCTGGCTCATTGTCTCAGCGGTTAGACCAGCGCCTTTGCCAAGAGCCGTGTGGGCCGCTAAGCAATATTCGCAGCGATTAAGATCTGCTACGGCGACCGCGATCTGCTCGCCAAGCTTAGCTCCTAATTTTCCGCTACCTAATGCGCCAAACGCTGACCACATCATTTTTAATGCGGGGGTCGAGTTGGCAATTGCCTTAAACATATTTGGCGTTGTTCCAAATGCTGTATTGATTTGAGAAAGAATTTCTTTTCGTTCTCCGGTCGCAGTCTGATGGTTCTGAAGTTCAATTCTTGGCATGAGAGGTCTCCTTGTGTGCCGTTTAGGCGGTTTATGTAGTTTAGAATCTAAACGATTGTTCAAAGATAAACTAAGGTTTTTAACTTGTCAAATAGGTTTAGATTCGATACTATTTAAGTATGGCAAATCAAATAAATGCCGTGAGTCAGTGGCTTGAACGACTCTCAGCAGTTCACAGAAATTTAATGAGACGGTTTGCAAATGAAGAAGGGCTTCAGCTTGTTCACGTTGAGATTATGCAATATCTTTCGGTGAGCAACCGCTACTCCGACACCACGCAAGCTATTTCTGAATATTTGGGCCAAACCAAAGGGAGTATTTCACAAAGCCTGGGCCTTCTTGAAGACCAAGGCTTTGTCAAAAGAACCCAAGATAAAATAGATAAAAGAATCTTCCATTTGTCTCTCACAGCGAAGGGGTCTGCCGTGGCCCACCGCATGTTCGCAAGCATCGATCTGGAAGGCGCAGAGGAATTGGAGCCAGGACTTAAAACTCTACTCACTTCTATTCAAAAGAAGAACGGTCTTCGAGGCTTTGGAACTTGTATTTCTTGTCGGTTTAACCAGAATCCTGGAAAAAATCTTTTTGTGTGCGGCCTCACCAAAGAAAAACTGACTTTAGAGGACACCAAAAAGATTTGTAAGGAGCATGACGAGGCAGCAAGCGGTTAGTCGTAAGTGTGTTAGAAATAACGTCAGATGGATGCGCTGAGTTTTTCCGGATTTTAAAGTGCCATTATTTCGACGAAATTGCCAGTCTTGATCAAAACTAGGATCGCAAAGCTGTAAGATCATGTTCTAACCTCTACATCTAAGCTCTCTTCTTGGGCTTGAATACGGTATCGTCCGATTGTCGGTCGTCTCTCAAATATTTCATTGTCGTTTCGATATTTGAGTGCGAGACGGCCAACATGACCTCTCTAGGCTTATGTTCGTCTAAGCTCTTTGTTATGAATGTTCTGCGAAGGTCATGTAGTTCATAGGACATCTTGAGCCGTCTCATTAGGCTGGCAAATTTCACTCCGAGAGTATCAGGGTGAATTCTTTTGGCAGCACCTTCCTCAACAAGTTCGTAAGCCTTTTCCTTCGTCAGAAACCAATGCGGTGTCTTTCTGAAGTCTCTATCCTTCAAAGGCTTAAACGAACACTCACCATTGCCATTCGATTTTGAAATTTGTCTTTCAATCGAAAGATGGCCATTGCGAACATCTTCAACTTGGAGACCAAGAGTTTCGCCTCGACGAAGACCGTAATAGTAGCCGAGTCGGATGAAGCAACCAATATCTTGGGGAAGTTCTTTATCGATTTTTTTCCAATCGTTGTCAGAGATGAACTGTCCGACTTCTTCGCCGTTCATTTCCTGACGAGCAAGATAGTCTTTCAACATCGCACTACTGATTGGAGTGAATTTAAAAAGAGGAATTTCTTGCGGATTCTTTTCGTGGATAAATACCATGAAGCGATTCGCTAAGTGAATTAGTCCCTTGATTGTCTTGTAAGACATTTCTTCTTCAAAAATATTGAACTGCTTTTGGTCAGCAGGCAATCGGCGGAGCAAAGCAAGTCCCCAAAGAGCTTGCTTAGTCTTCCATTCATTTGGGTCAATCAATCCACATAAGTCGACGAAGAATTTTAAAAAGTAGCGATGAAGATTTCGGTAGTGGTAGCGAGCATCTTTCTCAGTCGGAATTTCATTTTCCAAGAGAATCCGAAATTCTTCGAGAACTTCTGTAGGAAGAAAAGCCAATTTCGCCTTAATTGCCTTGAGCTTTTTCCAGCTCTCACGACCATTTAAACGAATGACCAAATTCTCAATTTCTTCTTTTGATTTTAGATGCTGATATTTCGAGGCAGGATAGCGAGATGAGCCTTTGGTTTTCTTATCTCCATCGAGAACATAGAAATATCGGCGAACGAAGTATTTATACTTCTTCTCATTTTTCTCGCTAGATTTATCTTTGCTTACATCACTAAGTTTTACTTCTTCCTTAGCAACGAAGTAATCGCCCCAAATTTTCTTTTCCACCCAGAAGTTATCGGTGGTTAGGGCTTGAACATCAAGTCTTGAGAGTAGTCGTAGCTCCCAAGACGAACATCTTGAAGCCAATCACGAGTGTGAAAATCAGAATTTTCTAGGATAAGTTGCTTCATTCGGCGACCTTGAAAATCATCAACTGACCGCTCTATTAGAACTTTTAAAGCCCTACCAGAAACGAACACAGAGTCGTTTTGAATTTCAAAATCACGATTCTCGAGAAGAGTTTTAACTGAATCCGAGACGAAAGTTGGTAGGTGGATACCGTTTTTATTTTTTCGCATACCACACCTTGTTTTTCGAATCGCTATAACCTTTTGAATTTACTAAGAAATTGGTTGCGGGGGCCGGATTTGAACCGACGACCTTCGGGTTATGAGCCCGACGAGCTACCGGGCTGCTCCACCCCGCGACAGTAGTTGTAGATGGTAAACTAAGGTAAGCATCACTTATTGTCACGCTTATTATTACATTCAGTGTATTCGCCTATCTTGTAAGCAAAAATTCGTTTTTCGCTCTTTATAAGTGGCACTTTGTCTCTAAAAAAATGGGCTTTCATTTGCAAATGAAAAACTCTAAGAATAATAAGCCCATCTACATGGTACTCGGAGACTCTCATGCTCAAGCTGATTTCAATTTTATTACTACTTCCCACTTTATCGTTTGCGGCAGCTCGTAATTGCCACACGCTGCCCTCTACGCAGGCTTGCGACAACTGGATGCTCAATGGTGCCTCTCAGCCCAAAGCTGACCTTACGGAGTGTTTAGTCGAAGAGCGTAATTGTCGTAGTAACAACGGCTGTGGGGTTTTAATTAGTTCGACTACTGAAAAGCAGCTCTCGACAACTTGTAGTGTTACGTTGAGTAAGCCTGCTCCGCCCACGCTTTCTAAATTTTCTCCTGCAGATTAAGGCCAATTTGACTTTATAGTGGTGAGACGATTTATAATAAGTGCATGATCACTTTAAAAACCACCCGATTAAGGCTACGCCCTTTTGTAGAATCTGATTTAAAAAATTTAATTGAGCTCGATCACGATTTAGAAGTGATGAAATACTTAGGCGGAAAAATCACACCGCTAGAAGAAATACAAAAAATATTGCCTGTATTAATCGAGCGCCAAACTCGCTGGCTTAATTACGGCACTTGGTGCGCGGATTTGATTTCGACTGGCGAAAATATTGGTTGGTTTACTTTAAAACCAGTGCCGACTTTAAATGATGAATTTGAAGTGGGTTATCGCCTAAAGAAAAGATTCTGGGGCCATGGTTATGCCACTGAAGGTTCAAGGTTTTTAGTGGAGTATGGTTTTGAAACTTTGAAATTACCAAAAATTATTGGCCTCACTGATTTAAACAATAAGGCCTCACAAAATGTTTTAATTAAAAGTGGACTCGAGCGTGTAGCCGATATACCTAGCCCCTTTGCTAGTCATTTTATCGGGGCTATAACGGCTAAATTTGAAATGCTAAAACCTAACTAGCGTTTGCACATCGCAATTGATCTGTCTTGTGAATAAGTTTGGTTGTAAGCTTTTTTGTAGCATTCTACTGTTTCTAGATCGCCGCCGTTTTCGCATAATAATATCGATTTAGCTGTGTCGTAAAAAGTGTTGTAGGCCAATTTTCGGCATTGTGCAGTGGCTTCAGTGCCGCGATTTTTACAGAGCTGAATACTTTGCTCTACATTGTACATGTCGTTGTAAGCATTTTTATAACAATTTGAAGTGGCTAAATTACCACCGTTTTTACAAAGTAAAATAGATTTATCGGTGTCGTACATGGTGTTGTAGGCTGCTTGATAACAATCCACTGTTTTAGTGGTACCACCGCCTGAGCAGAGCTCTTGGGCTTTATCTTGATTGTACAAAGTATTATAGGCTTTAGCGTAGCATGAAGCAGGGTCTCCGCCTGATGGCTGAGTTGCAATTTGAATGGCTGAGTCAATAAAGCCTTCGATGCGGTCTAAGTCTGAACTTGAAATAGAGTTTCTGTTAATATGACTCGTAAGTGTGTTAATTTTACTTTGTACGCTGGTTTTATCAGCAGCAAAGAGTGATAATTGACTACAGCAGATCGCTAAAAAAATTGTTTTCTTTAAAAATGGTTTCATATTGTCCCCTCATATGATTTTTTGTTTCAACCAGAGTTAACAAAGCAAGTGC
>JBEBIK010000178.1:0-4968 GCA_040080445.1 Pseudobdellovibrio sp. | reverse complement strand
CCGAAGACTCAGGAGCTCATGGATACATTTCGGTAAGTGAAACGGATAGACCTACTTACGGGTTTGCTATTCCTACTCAGCGCAAACTCATAGGCGTAATAATTAAATAACTTTGCCTGGATTCATAATTAAATCAGGGTCGAATACTTTTTTAATACCCTTCATTAAATCAATCTCACTTTGTGAGCGGGTATAAGTTAAAAAAGATTTTTTAGTTAAACCTACTCCGTGCTCAGCTGAAATTGTTCCCTGTTGTTTTTGCACGGCTTTAAAAACAAGCTCATCTACTTTGCGACATTCTTTTACGAAGTCTTCTTTGTGCATGCCTTCGGGGCGTAGTATGTTTATATGTAAATTTCCGTCGCCAATGTGACCAAACCACACAACTTCCCAAAGTGGGTAAGCTTTCGAGAATACTAAATCAAGATCGTTCATAAAATCAGGTACTTTTGAAGTTGAAACGGCAATATCATTTTTGTAGGGAGAGTGAGAAGAAAGCGCTTCGCTGATGTCTTCACGGTAGCGCCAGAAAGTCTTAGCTTGAATTTCAGATTGCGAGATAACTCCGTCGGTAATCCAACCCGATTCCATACAGCTTTCAAAAACACTCATGATTTGCTCTTCAGCTTGAGGTGTGGCGCATTCAACTTCGCAAACCACGTAGAATTCGCTTACAGTTTCAAAAGGTCTTGGCAGGCCTGTTGAGTGCAAAACATGTTTGAGGGCTTTTTCAGAGAACATTTCATAAGCTTGAAGATGACATTTATTTTTAAACTCAGAAAAAACTTTCATTACGTTCGAAAGTTGATCTAGAGCAAAAACCAAAACCTTTAACTCAGGTGGTTTTGGGGCTAGTTTAATAGTGGCTTTAGTAATAAAACCAAGAATGCCTTCGCTGCCAATAAACAGATGACGTATATCAAGACCTGTAGCATTTTTAACAAGGCCATTATTTAAGTGGAGGACCTCGCCAGCACCTGTAACGACTTCGAGGCCGATAACCCAGTCACGTGTAAGGCCGTAGCGAACAACTTTAATTCCGCCAGCATTAGTAGCGATGTTGCCGCCCATTTGTGATGATCCACGAGCTGCAAAGTCTACGGGGTAATAAAGATTTTTAGATTTAGCATACTCTTGTAAGCTTTCAGTAATAACACCAGGTTCGATTTCAACTGAAGATTCAGTTTCGTTAAAACTCAAGATGCGATTCATTTTTTCAAAAGAAACAACAACTTCGCCATTCAGAGCACAGGCCGCTCCGCTCAGCCCAGTTCGTCCACCTGAAGGAACTAGGGCTGTTTTATTGAGCCTGGCCCATGTAATAATTTTTACAACATCATCTGTTGATTCAGGAAATACTATAGCTGAAGCATTAATATCAAAATAAGTCGTCCAGTCTTTACCGTAATAAAGTAAAGAGTCGTTATCGGTTTTGATTTGGTGTGATTTTAAATTGAGTGAAGCGAGTTTTTCCATATTCACATCCTTATGAATAATTTATCTATCTGAGAGTTCTAATTTTTAAAAACGAGTAGGTTGGACAAATGCCCCAGCCTGAAGTTGTTAAAAAGTACAGCCCTAATGGCCAAAACCATATGGGTCCACCAGCTACAGCATAGCTGAGTACTAATACCGATATAAAAAAGCGCAGTACGCGGTCCCAGATGGCTAGGTTGCAAAGCATCTTAGTTTTTAATTAAGGTTTGTAATTCGCCAGCTTGGTACATTTCCATCATGATATCACTGCCGCCAACTAATTTTTTATTGATATAAAGTTGAGGAATTGTTGGCCAGTTGCCATACTCTTTAATGCCCTGACGAATTTCTTCATCTTCCATTACGTTCACATCTTTAAACTCTACACCGATATCTTGTAAGATCGCAGTCGCTCGGGCTGAAAATCCGCACATAGGAAATTGCTGAGTACCTTTCATGAAAAGTACGATTTTGTTTTCACTTAAAAGTGTTTCGATTTTTGCTTTAGTTTCTGACATGAGAGTCTCCTTGATTTATTTTATTGTAGTTTTAATAGAAAGAGCATGGACTTCACCGGTTTTTAACTCGGGAGCAAATGCTTTCATTACATGTTGGTGCTGTTCAATACGCGATAATCCTTTAAAGGCCGAGCTTTGAACTGCAACTTCCCAGTGGTCAGAAGTTCCGGTTAAGTCAAAAACTTGGATGTCTTTGGCCGCGTCTGCATCGGGGTAGGCTTCTATAAGGCGTTGTTTCATTTCTTCAATTTTCATAGATATGTAGTAGCAAAATTTGCGTTTTTGAGCAACTCTTGTAATTGCAATATGTGGTTTTTAGCTTATTTTTTACTTCATTTAATCGTTTATGTGCTAATTCGCGCCGAATTTCTGATTTGGAACTGGGCTTCACTAAAATCTTTAAGCTTTAACGACTTTGTATGGGCCTTTGTAAATGGCCTAAGGTTTGACCTTTCGGCTTTGGCTTTAACTCTTGGTTTATGCTTTTTGGGCTTAGTTTGGATGAAGAAACGCCTTTTAGAGAAGATATGGCTCTATTTATTTATCGCGTTTAACGCTATTTTATATTTAATTAATTGTGCCGATACCGAACTCTATAATTTTACCGCAAAAAGATTTTCTAAGTCGGCTTTATTCTTGGTTGGTGAGGGTAGTGTTTCGAATTTGGTAGTACCTTACCTACCATTAGCGTCGGCGAGCTTCTTAATTATAGGTTTTTATATATTTGCAGCTCATAAATTTGTTAAAAATTTTAATTATGTTTTTAATTTAAAAAAACAGATCACTTATTCTTTTTTAATTATAGCGCTGTCGGTGGTAGCGTCTCGCGGTGGTCTACAGGCTAAACCTATAACGTATGTTGATGCGAAAATTTTTAATAATTCGCATGCTAATAATTTGGTGTTAAATTCAAGTTTTACTATTATTAAAAGTTTTTCAAAAATATCTTTACAGCGTATTCATCATTTTGACCGAGAAGAGATGCTGAGTTGGCTCAACCAACAAGAGCTGCCTGCGGCAGAGGTTCGCACGAATAGCCCTAATATAGCGTTGTTGATAATCGAAAGTTTATCAAAAGAATATATGCAGATTAAAAATCAAGAAGCGACTCCGTATTTAAATAAATTAGCTGCTAAATCTATTAATTTTGAAAATAGTTATGCTAATGGTAGGCGCTCTATCGAAGGAGTGGCCGCTATACTATCTGGAATTCCAGCTTTGATGGAAGAACCCTTTATTAGTTCTGAATTTTCAGCAAATCAGATTATTGGTTTGGGTTCTATTTTAAGAGCTGAAAAAAACTATAACACAGCTTTTTTTCATGCGGCAGCAACGGGCAGTATGCACTTTGACAGCTTTACTAAAAGCGTAGGAGTTGAAAAGTATTTTGGCTTAGAGCAGTACCCTAATAAAGAAGATTACGATGGTGTTTGGGGAGTTTATGATGAGCCTTATTTGCAGTGGGTGTGCGGGCAGTTTTCAGATTTACCTCAAGCTTTTTTTGCATCGGTATTTACGCTGAGTTCTCATCAACCTTATCAATTGCCAGAAAAATATAAAGAGCGTTTCAAAGACGACAGACATAAAATTATAAAAACATTAATGTATGCAGACTACGCTCTTGAACAGTTTATGAACTGTGCTGAAAAGCAAAGTTGGTATAAAAATACAATTTTTATTATTATGGCAGATCACACGGGCCCAGAGCTTCAAGCCAACGCCAGTTTTAAAAGCCGCTTTGAAATTCCTATTATAATGTTCAGCCCAAATCAGAATTTACTTAAAAATATAAACCCTCATCAGTACGCCCAACAAATTGATATTTTGCCTACAGTATTAGATTTGCTAAAAGTTGAATATAAAAATAAAAATTATTTAGCCCGCAGCCTGTTACGTGAAGGACCAGGTAAATTCATTACTCTCTATTCAGATGGGGTTTATGAGCTCGTAGGCGACATTAAAGACCAAGACAAGCAGCTAAAAGCAGTACAGCAGTATTTTAGCGAAGGCTTGTACGACAATCGCCTTTACTATCCTGCAAATTAAGTTTAAAAATATTTCTATGTCAGATGATATGTATTTTACACCAGCTAGCGATGCCCACAAAAAAAAAGAAAAAGAAAAGGCGCGTGAGTTACGTCAAGGCACATGGTGGAAGCAAGTATTAGGTAAAGGCACTTGTTACCACTGCGAACAAAAATTTAAATCAACAGAGCTCACCATGGATCACTTGATACCGATTGCTCGTGGCGGAAAATCTGACAAAAAAAATTGTGTACCCAGCTGCAAAGATTGCAATACTAAAAAAGGCTATAAAACCCGCGCCGAATTGGCCATGGAAGAAATCAAACCTTCTTCTGATACTGATACTGATACTGAATAGCCACGGAAACTGCCGTTAAAATGCAAGCTCCTGCAATTTGCACGGGCTCAAGAGTTTTGCCTAAAAAAATCCAATTGATAACAACAGCACTTAGCGGAAAAAACAATTCAGCTATAGAGCCAATGTGAGCAGGAACACGCTTAAGCCCTTTATAGTAAAGCAACATGCCTAGTAATCCTGATATTAATACCATACCCAAAATTTTTAAATAAACGTCAAAGTTTAGCTCTGAGCTCGGCATCGTATTATTACTTAAACAAAAAACGAGTAAAAACAGAAAACCTAAACCAAATCGACCCAAGAGTATTTCGTTTTCGTTAAACTTCATTAGACTTAGCTTTTTACCAAACACGGTCGAGGCGCCCCAGCCCACCACAGCTAGTAAAGTAAGAAAATAACCGAAACCCGCCGCATTTGAAACATCAAGTCCCTTGAGATCAGGATAAGAAATTAATAGCACTCCTGAAAGTGCTAATACGAAGTAAAGGTAAAAACTTTTTTTAATATTTTCTTTGAGAATAAAAGCCGATAAAAAGATAACCACAATAGGTTGCAGCTTTTGCAGTAATATAACCAAAGACGGATTAATAA
>JBEBIK010000177.1:0-4994 GCA_040080445.1 Pseudobdellovibrio sp. | reverse complement strand
CTAGAATAACAGTTCAATACGGCGGATTCCTTTCTGCCATAAAAGCAGGAAACGCTATTCCAAATCTTGAAATTAAATCAGGTACGCTAGTTGGTAATTTTGCTCACATTGTTTGTACTAATCAAATTTTGATAAATGAAAACGTGTTAATTGCGGATAAAGTTTATATCTCAGATAATTTGCACGGTTATAAGAATTTGGATATGCCAATTCATAGTCAAAAACTTGTTCAAGTTTCATGTGTTGAAATTGGTGAAAATTCTTGGATAGGTGAAAATGTATGCATTATTGGTTCTAAGATTGGCAGGCATTGTGTTATTGGCGCCAATAGTGTAGTTACAAAAGATATTCCTGATTTCACTGTTGCAATAGGTTCACCAGCAAAGCCTATAAAAAAGTATTGTTTTCTAACAAATGAATGGAGAAAAACGGATTCTTCAGGTAATTTTATACAATAAAATTTAAATTTTAAAAATCAGTAGAAAGGTTAGCACTGAGTTTAGCTAATTAAAAGCAGTTGACATTGCCTCTGTATTTCAACAAAGGTGATTTATGGCTAAATCAAAAACTACTCAAAAAGTGAATAAAAACAAAGCAAAACCAGCAAAACCAACTAAAGTTGTTAAAAAAAACGACAAAAAAGTTGTTAAAAAGCCTGTTGTTCAAGCAAAGGCTAAACCTGCTAAAGTTGTAGCAGCAAGTATTGCTAAAAAAATAGATGCAAAAAAAGTGAAAGAATTAGCAAAACCTGCTCCTGTCGTCACTAAAAATAACGCAAAAGCTAAAGCAGTAGCTAAAGCAGAAGTCGTTGAGGCTCCAGCAAAAGCTCAGCAAAAACCAACTAAGGCCGATGCAAAAACTAAAGCTAAATCTAAAAAAGTAGAAAAAAAGGCCGAAGACGATATCGAAGACGACCTTATCGGCGATGACTTCGGCGATAGCGAAATTGCTGAATACGAAGAAGATCTTAAAGCCGTTGAAGACGACGAAGACGATACAGACATCGAATTATCTGACGACGAAGACGACGATAAAAAAGACGAAGAAGTTTACTTAACAGACTCTGAAGGTCGTAGACTTTGCAAAGTTCGTGATTGCGATCAAGTAGCTAATGTTGATGCTTATTGCCGTTACCACTACTTACTTCTTTGGAAAAAAATCCAAATTCGTAAGAGTATTCTTATCGATGGAAAACTTGAAAAGTATTTAGAAGATTTAACAACTCGCTACCCTGATAAATTCTTAGAAGTTATTAAAAAAGATTTAAAAACTGAAAAAGATTTCTTATCTGTTATCCAAGAGATGGAATTAGACGAAAATGCACTCAACGAAGTCGAAAACGAAGATGAAGTGCAATCTTTCGCTGACGAAATCCGTGGCATAGGCGAAGCTCCTAGTATGGACGATGACGGAGACTTTTAGTCCCAAATAATTATGGCTCAGGCTTTGCTAAAGCGTAATGTACGCTTTAAAGGAGTCTGAGTTATGAAATTTGTATTATTTGCATCCTCAATTTTATTCATGAGCCTCACATTAATGGCTCAATTACCTCCAAGAGCTACTATCAATGACATTCAAATTGCAGGTTCTGGCTGCGAAGCAGGCTCTGCTAACGCCATTATTACTCCTGACTTAAATTACCTGAGCGTACTCTACGATAAATTTAGTGTAGAAATTGGCAAAGGAACTCAAAATCCAGGAGCTCGTGCTCTTGAAAAAAAATGCACTATACAAGTTAAAATGTTTGTTCCAGCAGGATGGAACTTTAAATTCGGTTCGGTAGAATATCGCGGCTTTGTGGCGGTACCAACTAAGGCCACAGTGGCTTACCAATTAATTACTGTGGAAGCCGAGGGCGGACGAGGTTTAGCGTTTGATCAAAATGTAATTAATGGTCCGAAAATGCAAAACTACTCAACTTTGGTTACTAATGCTGGTGGCAAACAAAATATAAACACTGGTTCTAATAATCCTCTAGACAAGTTAGGTGGCTTAATAAATATCATCGGCGGATTAAAAAATTCAGTAGATACATTAAAAGCAGGCGATTTATTAGGTTGTTCAAATCAAGACCAAGTAATTGCTATTAAAATTAAATCAACGATAGGCGTACGTAATTTATTGGCGGATTTAATAAAGCCTGCAGTTAAAATAGTTGTGGATTCCACAGATGCTTCGTTTAGACAAAATTTAAAAATTAACTGGAAACGTTGTTTTTAGATTTAAAATTCCGCTGTGAACTTTTGTATTGAATCCTCTTTCTGCCCTATGTTGGGTGTTGGTATAGAGCGTCGTACTAGAGTTACAATTCTTTGGGTTTGTGTTTCGGTAAAACGAAGTGATTTTTTGGTAAAGGCTGTAAGCGATTTGTAACCTGCGCGAATATAAAATTTATTTTTATCAATTTCGATAAGACTTAGAATTAATTTCTTTTCTTTTTCATGTATTTCATCTGATAAGTCTATTGCATCTGTCATTGCATCACGCACTCGTCTACCTGCAAATTTGTGGAGTTTTTCGCGGCTCATGCTGAGATCTATTTGCAAGCTTTGCGCTTAACTTAAGCCATACTCAATTTACTTTGAGCCCTTTGATTGTCCATATTTCGGATCTAACATAACACTGCATACCAACACCCAACATAGGGCAACAATGTGTTTGAAGTAAATTATATAAGTTCAAATGCAAGCGTTGCAGCTTGGCCTCAAATATCTAGTTCGTACACCATGCAAAGCTTAACTAAACCATCTGGCCATGTTTGATCGTAAGATTTTATAAACTTATAGCCAAATTTTTGGTGAGCGCGTGATGAAGGTAAATTGTCGTCTCTATGTTCGACAATTAATGTTTTTATGTTGGTTTGTTTTTTTGCCCATTGGCTTCGAGCTACGTAGAATAATTTAGATAAACCTTTTTTGCGGTAACGGCCTTTAATGTAACTCATAATCATTAGTGCACGATCGGAGCCGGCTTCGTTATTTTCGCGAATAACTCCCGTAATACCAATTATGTCTTCGTCGTGCTCGTATAAACCAAAAATAGCGCTATTTGGGTTATTAATTCGTTCTATCCATGTGGCTTCGGTAAATTTTTTTTCGTCTTGTGAGGGGCAAAAATAAGAGGGGTGTTTAGCAAGGGCTTCTAATCGTATGTCGCGGTAATCTTGCCAATCGTCGGAAGTAAACTGTCGTATTGAAAAATCCTGCATAGTTAAGCTTAGGCCCGATTAATAAAAAAGCCTAACGTTTTCACGCTAGGCTTTAAGGAATAACAACAACAATTCAAATACGAGCTATAAAATACTAAACAGGAGTTGGAGCTTTAGTGGCTTCAATAACAGCTGGGCGTTGGCCAATGCGTTCACAGTAGCCAAGAACATTAGGGTAAGGCGTCATATCGATTCCAAGCCATTTAGTCCAACCAACAACTGTAAAACAGTAAGCATCTGCGATAGTGTACTGGTTAGCTGCTAAAAACTGGCGACTAGCTAATTGTGTGTTTAAAAATTCTAATTTTTTCTGGGCTAATGCTTTTAAAGGAGCTTTGCTTTCTTCTGTAAGAGTTTTGTTGAATAAAACTCCTAATCCTTTATGTAATTCTGTAGCAACAAAGTTTAAAGACTCTAAAGCTCTGTAGCGTTCCCAAGAGCCAAATTTAGGTAACAAGCCTGCTTCAGGTTTTTGATCTGCTAAGTATTGCATGATCACAGCGCCTTCAGTTAATACTTCGCCGTTATCAAGTATTAATGTAGGGATTTGGCCACGTGGATTGAATTTTAATAACTCAGCTTTATCGTTTTCAAAGCCATTAGTTATAATTTCGCATTTAAGGCCAAGCTCTTTGATAATAATTAGTGGAGCTTGTGAGCAAGCACCAGGTGAGTGAAACAACTTCATTTTATTCTCCTTGGTTAAAATTTTGTCTAGATTGCCAAGCTCGCACATGCGGCGTTGCAGTAGCAAGTCCAGATTCGAGAATTAACCTAATCTGGACAAATATTGCAGGGTGTTGCTAGGTTTTAGAGGTAGCGCTCATCAAGGCCTCATTAGCTTGCTTTTCTAATTCAATTTTTAATGTTGCTGGAATTTTCAGTTGGCGAGCTAGTTCTTCTATATACATGGCAGTTGATAAGTTACTTAGTAAGTCATCTGACTGATTTTGTTGATTGTAGTTTGAGTTAGACTTAGAAGGTTTACGATGATCTGAATTATTTTGTAATAAATCGGTTCCAGATTTTAATAACTGATCTAGAAGGCTTTTTGTATTCATCGAATACTCCGTTTGATTTATTTTTTAAAGTTAGTAAGACTACTCTAATCTATTTTTATTTATCTTTAAAATAGATAAATAGTGTCTCAAGTATATTTATAAACGATACAGTGTTTTGAGAAAAACATATTGTGAATACACGTTATATTTTGTTAAGCTATTCGTTCAAAACTATCATAAGTGAGATTTAAATATGGAAAATATATTTCGATTTTTTGTTACCAACTGGCGCTTTACATTTACTCTGAAGGTGCTGGTTGTGCTTGCTGGTTTTGCAGGTTTAGCAAAAATGAATCGCGAGGCGTTTCCGCCAGTTAATTTTGCGGCTGTTAATATAACAACTAATTACGCAGGAGCATCACCCGAAGAAATCGAAGACAAAGTGACTTACGTCATTGAGCAAGAGTTGCGCGGCATTTCGGGTATAAAAGAAGTATTTTCAGTTTCTGAACCCGATCGCTCTGACATTAACGTGCGTATTGATATCGACCGCAAAGATACAGATAAAGTTGTAAACGAGATTCAAAGAGCTGTGCAGAGAGCCAAAAGCAGGCTTCCAAAAGAAATTACTGATGATCCCTTGGTGTTTGAAGTTAAAGCAGATGAAATTCCTATTATTGAAGTGGCTCTAACAGCCGATTTAGGTTCAAAAAAAATGTCCGAAGCTCTTAATGAGCAATTAAATACGATAGCTTATCAATCTAAAAAGCAATTAGAAGATGTAG
>JBEBIK010000176.1:0-5003 GCA_040080445.1 Pseudobdellovibrio sp. | reverse complement strand
TTGAGTTTTCCTTTGTAAGAACATCTTTCAAAATCCCGTCCTAGTCGGAGTGTGCTCATCGGCATTTTATCGCATTTGAGACCGATTTTTCTTATTTTTGAGAATGAATCTAAGAATTGAGAATTTTGTATTTTCATACTATGTTAGGTCTATGGCAAAAATGACATTTATTAAGAGCGCAGTAAAAATGAAGGACTTTCCAGAGTCTAAGTTAAAAGAAGTGGCTATGGCGGGAAGATCTAATGCCGGCAAATCTTCACTAATTAATATCTGGGCTAATACTAAAATTGCCAAAGTCAGTCAGGCTCCAGGTAAAACGAGATTACTTAATTTCTTTAATATGAATAACAGCTATATCATCGTGGATATGCCAGGTTACGGTTATGCTTCGCGCGGTGGTGATGAGCTCGCTACTTGGCGCAAGATGGTTGAAAATTATCTTAAACAAAGAGAGCAACTGGCTGGCCTAGTGTTAGTAATGGATATGGCTCGCGACTGGGAAGACGACGAAGAAAACTTAGCCCAGTTCATGATGAAAAATGATTTACAGGTTGTTGTGGCTTTAACTAAAGCCGATAAATTTTCTAAAAACGATATAGCTAAATCAATTGCGCGCATTAAAGCTCAGTCTCGTATTGAAGATGTGTTTGCTCTTTCTTCGCAGACGAGAGTGGGCTGCGAAGAACTTGAAGAATTTATTTACAGATCATGGATTAAAAAATGAGTTCGCCTCGTATTATCGCGGTTATTCCAGCGCGCTTTGCTTCAACGAGGTTTCCAGGTAAGCCACTTGAGCTTTTAAAATCAAAACCTATTATTCAATGGGTTGTTGAAGGTGCTAAAAAAAGTAAACTCATTGAAAAAATTTATGTTGCTACTGATAATAAACGCATTGCCGATGTTTGTAATAAAATTAATGTAGATGTGTTGATGACAAGCCCTGACTGCGCGACAGGAACAGATCGCATATATGAAGCTACTAAAAATTTAGAGTTTGATGTGGTTTTAAATATTCAAGGTGACGAACCTTTAATTGACCAAACTTATATAGATCCTTTAGCCCTAGCTTTTATTGAAAATACAAAATTAGATATGGCCACTTTAGCGCATCCTTTGGAGGCTTCTGACCTCGAGAATAAAAATGCCGTTAAAGTCATCACGAATATTAACTCTGAAGCTATTTATTTCAGTCGCTTTGCAATTCCTTATTCGCGTGAAACAGACCCCAAAAATCAGACCTCCTTGAAGCATATTGGCCTATATGGCTATTCTCGTTTGTTTTTGCAAAAATTTTGCACATCTCCTCAAGCGTCTATAGAGAAGTATGAGAGCTTAGAGCAGCTTAGAGCCCTTTATTTAGGAGCTAAGATCAAAGTTTTACAGGTTCAAAAGCCGACATATGGTGTTGATACTCCTGAAGACCTTCAAAAGCTTGAAGCTTTGCTAAAGTAACTGGTATTCTACAACTCATGTTGAATAAAAAATCTAAATCAAGCAGCAGTCGTCATAAGCAAAAATTTATTTTCGTAACAGGTGGAGTGGTATCCTCTATTGGTAAAGGCTTAACGGCCGCCAGTCTCGGTTCGCTTTTAGAAGCACGCGGCTTTAAGGTTACCATTATGAAGTTCGATCCTTATCTCAATGTAGATCCGGGTACGATGTCGCCACTACAGCATGGCGAAGTTTATGTAACAGATGATGGTGCCGAGACCGATTTAGATTTAGGTCACTACGAAAGATTCACGAACAGTGTTTTACAGAGATCAAACTCAGTTAGTGCTGGCCAAATTTACGACACCGTTATTGCGCGTGAACGCAAAGGTGATTATTTAGGTGGAACGGTTCAAGTTATTCCGCACATTACGGATGAAATTAAATCCCGCGTTTACGAAGCGGCTCAAGGTTGTGAAATTGCTATTGTTGAAATAGGCGGAACTGTTGGCGATATCGAAGCTCAGCCATTCTTTGAAGCTATTCGTCAAATGCGTTTAGACTTAGGCCACGACAATACAGCATTAGTACATGTAACTTACGTACCTTATATTGCGGTAGCTGGCGAATTAAAAAGTAAACCAACTCAACACTCGGTTAAAGAATTACGTGAAATTGGCTTACAGCCAGACTTTTTAGTTTGTCGCAGCGAAAAAACGATTGATGATAATTTAAAAGCTAAAATCGGATTATTCTGTTCAATTAAAAAAGAACATGTGATTTCGGCTAAAGATTCATCTTCTATTTATGATGTTCCGCTCGCATTACACAAAGAGCATCTTGATGAGTTGGTTGTAAGTACTTTAAAGCTTAAAAAAACAAAATATAATCTTTTAGGTTGGCAGAAAATTGCCAAAATTCAGAGTCAGCCTAAAGCTGTAGTTAAAATTGCAGTTGTGGGTAAGTACGTTGATTTAAAAGAGTCCTATAAATCTCTACACGAATCATTAGTTCATGGTGCTTTAGCGAACCAGGTAAAAGTGGATATTATTTATGTCGATTCTGAAAAATTAAATCAAAAAAATGCCAAAGCACATTTGGCTGATGCTCAAGGTATTTTAGTTCCAGGTGGTTTCGGCACTCGTGGTGTTGAAGGTAAAATTGCAGCTATACAATTTGCACGTGAAAAGAAAGTACCATTCTTTGGTATTTGTTTTGGCATGCAATTAGCGGCTATTGAATTTGCGCGTAATGTTTGTGGAATAAAAGATGCGACGTCTCGTGAGTTCGTTGGCGATGTTAAGCGCGGTGGTAACATCGTAATCGACTCAATGGTTGAACAACGAGGTGTTGTGGCTAAAGGCGGAACAATGCGCCTTGGTGCTTTCAAATGTAAATTAGCACCAAAAAGTTTAGCTTTAAAAGTTTATAAAAAGGTAATTATTTCGGAACGTCATCGTCATCGTTTTGAATTCAACAACAAATTCAGAGATCTTTTTGAAAAACATGGTTTAAGAGCTACTGGTGTTAACGAAGAACGTAACTTGGTAGAAATCGTAGAAAATACGAAGCACCCATGGTTTATTGGCGTACAGTTTCATCCTGAGTTTAAATCTAAACCCTTAAGTCCTCATCCGTTGTTTGCTGAATTCGTAAAAGCATCATCGAAAAATAAATAAGAAGGTTTTATAATATGTCTAAGGTTTTACAAATAGCGCAAGAAACTTTAAAAATTGAAGCCGACAGCATCTTAAAGTTAATCCCAAGACTTAATGAAAACTTCGAAAAAGCTGTAGAAGCCGTTTTAAACTGTAAAGGTAAAATTATTTTAACCGGCATGGGTAAATCAGGCCAAGTGGCCCGTAAAATTTCAAGTACTCTTTCAAGCACAGGTTCGCCTGCTGTTTATTTACATCCAGCTGAAAGTAGCCATGGCGATTTAGGTGTGATTTCTAAAAACGATTTAGTGATTGCACTTTCTTACGGTGGTGAAGCCGCTGAAATGAATTCTATTTTAAACTTTATTTCTCGTAACGGAATTTTTTTGATCGCATTAACCGGTAAAACGAGCAGCACGCTAGCCCTTGCAGCCAATATCGTTTTAGATGTATCAGTCGAAAAAGAAGCCTGTCCTTTAAATTTAGCTCCAACATCTTCTAGCACAGCTACTTTAGCCATGGGAGATGCCTTAGCCATGGCTGTATTAGATCAGCGTGGGTTTAAATCCGAACACTTTGCAGAACTTCACCCTTCGGGTTCTTTAGGCGCAAAATTAATGCGTGTTAAAGACATCATGCAAACAGGACAAGCGCTTCCATTTATTAAAAAAGAAACTTCAATGAAAGACTTATTAACAGCTATGACTCACCAGAGTGTTCGCGGAGCAGCGGGCGTTCTCGATGAGCAAGGGCAATTAATAGGTGTTATCACAGACGGTGATATACGTAGATTCTTAGAGAAAAACCAAGACCCATTTTCTAGATTGGCTTCTGATATTATGTCTCGCTCACCAAAAACAATTGATGCAAGTGAATTAGCCGAGCGCGCCTTGTTTTTGATGGAACAATTTAGAACTCAAATGTTGATCGTATTAGATAAAAGCACTACGACTCCAATGAAACCAGTAGGTATGATTATCTATCAAGACTTACTAGGTTCTAAAATACGTTAAATCTTAATTTATTTTAATCCGTAAAATTTTTTAAAGCGGTTGAGTGCATCTAAAAAATCAAAGCTGGGCTTGGTTATTAATTTGGGGTCGAATAATAATCTATCGCCCATTTCGGGCCATTCAGCTCCCCATTGGATGCATGCTACATATTTTTTAGTTTTAATTTCGTAAGCGCAAGATTCTAAAGTTATTCTCTTAAATTGCGTCCAGCCAAATGGGTAATCTGCAATTTGAGACAAGTTTTTGATTTCAACTGATTGCTCTGGGTTGGTAAAGTGATCACGGTAAAAATATGAGCATTTTTTAATATCATCACGACAGACATCATAGTTTTGATCTAAATAATAGCCGTTTCGAGTTTTGTTTTTATTTCGATCTTCTTGAAAGCCTTGAAATATAAAATCGCTATCATCGCTTTTTTGAACACGTGCCATTTGCATCCAGCGAACAGACTTGGCTTCAAAATTTGATCTGTAGCTGAGTTGTGTCGCAAGAACATCTTCTCCGTTTTCGGGGTTTGTGCTCCAGCCTGTAATAATCGATATATTTTTACCGTTTAGATTAAAATTTTTATGAATAGCAGACGAGGGAATCTCAAATGCAGCTAAGCTTAAAATTGGTGTAAAAAATAGAATGGCCACTAAAACATTAAATAAACTCATCAAAGAGCCTAAGTTGCAGGATTTATTCCACTTATTAGCTGTTGTGGAGTCTTTTGGCGTATAGGCTTTAAACAGTGACTCTTTAAGTACCCCATCTCAAAATGATACAAAGGCCATTAATATTTCAGATTGCACTCCAAAAGGCCGAACTAGACAGCTCAGGAGTCTTGATGAAAACAGCTTTGAATCGATTTACAAAAATCACATGTGCATTATTATTGGTATTAGCTCAAGTGGCT
>JBEBIK010000175.1:0-5017 GCA_040080445.1 Pseudobdellovibrio sp. | reverse complement strand
CTACGATACTTAGTATGCATATTGAATTAGACTGGCTTAAAAAATGGAATACCTATTCGCCTCTGAAAACCGCTATTAAAGATGGCGATACAGGGCGCGAATACAATTACCAAGATTTTTATAAAACTAGTCTGCAAGCTGCAGCTTATTTAAAAGATAAATTTCAAATCACTGAGGGTGATCGCGTTGCCGTGCTTTCGGGTAACGAACTTGAATATGTTTTTCTATTTTTTGCTCTTCAGCGTTTAGGTGCTATTTTGGTTCCAATTAATTTTAGACTTACAGAGAGAGAAATTACACATATTGTTTCAGATTCATCTCCTAAGCTTTTACTTTTTCAAGCTGAATATTCAGAGATTGCCGTAAATTTTAAAATCGCAACTCAGCAGTTGGTGGCTTCACTTTCAAATGAAGTTTGTTTTTCTAATGAAATCAAAGCTTACAAGGCCTCGGAATCTGTAAGCGCATTAGAGTCCTTAACTCCTTTTATAGGAACTGAAGATTCTGAAACTATGATTTTGTATACGTCTGGCACAACTGGCTCTCCAAAAGGTGCGGTGCTTACGCATAAAAGTATTTTCTGGAATTCAGTTAATACATCGATCAGTTTAAATCTTACTCAAGACGATACGACCGTTATATTTTTACCATTTTTCCATACCGGCGGATGGAATGTTTTAACCACTCCATTTTTACATCGCGGTGCTAAATTAATTTTCTTAAAAAAATTCGATGCGGATCAAATTTTAAAAATTTCTTCCTCAGAAAAAGCTACGATTCTATTTGGAGTTCCAACAACGATGGATATGATGGCTCGCCATAAAGAGTTTGAGAAAATTGATATTTCAAGCCTCAGATATGCTATTGTTGGCGGTGAACCTATGCCGATCGAACTGATTAAAACTTGGGAAAAAAAGGGCGTGCCTATTCGCCAAGGTTACGGCATGACCGAATGTGGCCCTAATTTATTTTCACTTCCGCAACAAGATAGCCTTAAAAAAATTGGCTCAATTGGTTTTTCAAATTTTTATGTCGAAGCTCGCATTGTCGATGAACAAGATAATGAATTAGGCGCAGAACAGATTGGTGAACTCATCATTCGTGGGCCCATGCAAATGAAAGAGTACTGGAAAAACCCTAAAGCGACAGATGAAACCATCAAAAACGGCTGGCTCTACACTGGTGATTTGGTAAAAAAAGACCAAGACGGTTTTTACTATGTGGTTGGCCGTAAAAAAGATATGTACATCTCAGGCGCTGAGAATGTTTACCCGGTTGAAGTTGAGCAAATACTTAGAAAGCTCAACGGCATTCAAGAGGTAGCAGTTATCGGAATTCCAGATGAAAAATGGGGAGAAGTGGGCCGAGCTTTTATCGTAAAAGCTAACCCTGCTTTATCTGAAGAAACTATTTTAAATTATTGTTCGCAGAATTTAGCGAAGTACAAAATACCCAAGCAAATTATTTTTATGGACGCTTTGCCGAAAGGTGATAGCGGTAAGATCTTAAAAAAGAACTTACCGCGTAACTAATTACATCGCTGCAGAATAAGTTCTGTTTTGAAGAGCGGCAATGCGCTCTTCAAGTGGCGGATGAGTCATAAATAAAGCTGAAACGCCTTTAGATTTTCCAGAGATTTTAAACGCTGTTAATTTGTCTTTACCTTCTTCATCATCTGCGCGATTAGCTTGAGGCAATTCATAAACTCTTTGTAATTTCATAAGAGCTGCTGTCATTTTTTCTTGAGAAGAGAATCTTGCTCCACCAGCATCAGCGCGGAATTCACGTTGACGTGAGAAGTAATTAACTACGATTGAACCTAGTAATGTGAAGACAATAGAAACACCAGTGTAGATGGCTTGTCTGAGCATAAAATCGCCGAAGCCACGTCTGTCGTCGTCGCGTCCGCGAATGGCATTCATGACGGCCATTGTAATAAGTTGCGCGAAGAACATAGCAAATGCATTTACGATACCTTGAATAAGTGCAAGAGTGACCATGTCGCCATTTACGATGTGAGCAATTTCGTGAGCTAAAACACCTTCAATTTCGGCATCGGTCATGCTGTTCATTAAGCCTGAAGATACGGCTACTAAAGCTCTTGATTTAGATGGACCTGTTGCAAAAGCATTAATATCAGGCGAAGCGTAAAAACCAACTTCTGGCATTGTGTCCATGCCAGCTGATCTTGCGATTCTGTAAACCGTATCAACTAATTTTCTTTCAGTTGGGTTCGTTGTGTTGGGCTCAATAACTTGTACGCCATGAAAACGTTTTGCTAACCAACGAGAAAGTTGTAATGAAATAAACGAACCCGCAAAACCCCAAACAAGACAAAGTATGAAAAGGCCAGCGTAACCGCCAGACTGTAAATTGATACCAAAGAACCCAGCAGCTAAACTAACTACGAGTTGAACGGTTAAAGCGACAAGAATACCAGTGATGATAACGTAACCAAAACGCTTAAGAAATGTCATATAGACTCCTAATTTGTGTAAACTAAATGTGAGTTCTATGTTGCCATTGTCAATGTGGCAGTCAAATTCTTATTATTTGCTGAAACTCGGTGCATATAGCCCAAACTAATTTTACCGCACCTCATAAATAAAGGATTTTATTCAGGTTTTTGGGTAGGATCTGCTCTTTAACAAAAGAGTAAAAAATGGCTTCAAAACAAGACTTTGGCGGACTGGGTAAAAATGTTTTAGTTCAGATTTATCAACACATGGTTAAGTCGCGTGTGCTTGAAGAAAGATTAATTAAAATCTATCGTGCGGGTGAATCTTATTTTTGGATAGGTGGACCTGGCGAAGAAGCTTGGGGAGTTCCACTTGGCATGCTTGGAAAAAAAGGCCAAGGCCCAGCACATGATTTTTATCACTTACACTATCGTTGTACTCCAACATTAATTGCAATGGGTTTATCGATGGTAGATTCAGTTCGCTTAATGATGAATCGCGCAACAGATAAATCAACTGGTGGAAGAAATTTTTCGAATCACTACTGTATTCCTGAATGGAATGTGGCTCCTGTAACTTCACCTTTAGAAGTTCAGTACCCAATTGCTTGCGGAACGGCTCATGTACAAAAACGTGTAGGTAAAAAATCTATTACCATCGTAACTGGTGGAGACGCAGGTACGGCTGAAGGTGATTTTGCTTCGGCTTTAATTTTGGCTTCACGTAAAGGCCAAGAGCTCCCGATGTTAATTACAGTTCAAAATAATAAGTGGGGTATTTCAACTTCATATGAAGGTCAGCATGGCGAAACAAATATCGCAGACCGCGCTAAAGGTTTTAATATTAAGTCGCGCGTGATTAACGGTAACGATCCTGTTGAGGTTTATTTAGCTGTTGAAGAAGATATGGCTTACATTCGTAAAACAGGAAAGCCCGCATTTATTGAAGCGCATGTTTCTCGTTTATACGGACATTCATCTGCCAGCGGTGCGAACCCGATTCAGAACGAAGTTGATCCAGTAAAAGAGTTTGAAGCTAAATTATTAAAAGCTGATATTTTAAAAGCTAAAGATGTAAAAGAAATTTGGGAAGGCTTTGAAGCTGAAGGTGTTGAAGCCGCAGCTCTTGCCAGATCTGAACCCGTACCAACTGCAGAAAGCGTTTGGGATCACACCTATGTTGGAAGCGAAAATGCAGACTGGAGAAATTTCTAATGTCTAATATGGCTCAAGCTATCAGAATGGCGCTGCACTATGCAGAAACAAATTATGAACTTAAAGATACTTTCGGACAAGATGTTGGAGCACCACTCGGTGGTGTTTTTACAGCCACTCAAGGCTTGAAAACGACATGGAACTCAACTTTAGATGAGCGCGGCATTATCGGCATGGCCATGGGTATTGCTATGGCTGGTGATCGTTGTGTAGCTGAAATTCAATTCGTGGATTACATTTTTAATACGATCGATTTATTAAAAATCGCTGGTAACACTTTATGGTGTACGAACGGTCAATACAATTTACCTATGACCGTAATGACTCCGGTTGGTGCAGGCATTCGCGGAAGTGTGTATCACTCACATTCGTTTGATGCTTGGGCTTCTCGTTTAGCGGGTTGGAAAGTTGTAATGCCTTCGAACCCATTAGACGCTTACGGTTTACTACTTTCTTGTATTAAAGATCCAAATCCTTGTTTATTTTTAAAACCTAAAGCTTTAATGCGTGTTCGTGGTGAAGAATTAATTCCAGGCGAACCGACAGATGAAAAAGATTTAAAAAACATGATTGATGCTCCGATTGGCGACCGCTCTCAATGGAAAGCCAATTGGCCCAAAATTGAAGAGTACTTAGTTCCGTTTGGTAAGGCTAAAATAACTCGCGCGGGTGAGCAAATCACGGTTGTGAGCTATGGACGTCATTTGCTTTTATGTAATGAAGTGGCTGATCAATTAAAACAAGAAGGCTATTCAGTAGAAGTGATCGACTTACGTTCGATTTATCCATACGACTGGCAAGCGATTAAAGCTTCAGTTGAAAAAACAGGCCGCGTATTATTTGTTAATGAAGACACGGAAGTAACTAACTTCTGTGAGCATTTATCTTATCGTGTGACGACGGAGTTATTTTATCACTTAATGGCGCCACCAAGAGTGTTAGCAGGCAAAAACCTTCCAGGAATTGGACTACATCCAAATTTAGAAGATAGCAGCGTTCCACAGAAGCATGAAATTGAAACACTTATTCGCCATATTTGTGCGGAGGTTCCGTAATTATGGCAACAGCTAAGAAAACTTCTGCACGCAAAAAAGATAAACCAGCTTTTGATAAATATGCGTTGTACAGCCAAGCCGTACAATCTCCAGGCGAAGACGTAAAATTTTATCGCAAAGTCTACAAACAAATACGTAGAGGAAAAACTCCTTATGTATTACGTGAAGATTTTTGTGCTGGCGGTGCGATTTCGTGTGAGTGGGTTAAGCTCGACAAAAAAAATAAATCATGTGGCTTAGATCTAGATTCTGAGCCTATGAATTATGGTCGTGAGCACTATGTTGCAAA
>JBEBIK010000174.1:0-5059 GCA_040080445.1 Pseudobdellovibrio sp. | reverse complement strand
TATTAAAATAATTAAGGGTAGACCAATTTTCATTACTTTGAGGATAGCGCGATTTACTTAAAAAGGTAAAAAAAAAGACGGCCAGGTTGGGGGGGGGGAATCCTAGCCGCCATGGGGGTACCTTATCTAAAAGCAAGACTTAAACCTACATTAAGAGCACTATATACAATCTAGGATGTTTATGATTTTGACAGTGACAAAACATGGCGGTAACTTTGAGGCTAAGAGGTCTAATTTGAGTTCAGAACAATCAGCCATATGGTCATTACATAACTCACTTAAATCATGGACACTCTATAATCTCACAGAAGAGCAAGTCGCTTTATTGGTGCAGAGTCTTTCAGATACCGAGCTCAAGCTTATTAAAGTTAGCCAGAAAAATGATAAAAATTGGAAAAGTCTCGCCCATGCTGAGTACCCCCAGTTTTTTGAAAAACAAAATGTTGAACAATACTACGCTTCTGAAAATTATCCGAGTTTAGAAATTCGCAACGAAACTGTAAGCGAAACAAATTATTTTGTTATAAAACCTAATAGAGTTGTACAACCTCGCATGCATAAACGTTATGAAGTGGCTGTTTCGTGTATATTGGTCGGCTCCAGCAATCAAGAATTTACCGCTGAAACCATAGATTTGTCTGAAGGTGGTTTGTATTTTAAAGAAACTATTCCTAGTTGGATTGCGGGTTACTTTTTAGTAATCGTTAAATCCAAATTTCAATTGATGTGCAGCCTTGTTGAAGATCAAAAAGAAAAAAAACGCGTGCAAATCGTATCTGAAGAATCAGATTTTAATTTTATTCAATATAAAAACTGGCTGAATCAGCTTTAATTTTGCGACTGCAGCACTGGCGCAGGCTGCATAATCATTGTTCTTGTCGGGAACGCAAACGATAACTTTTGTTCCGTAGCAATTTTATAAATTAGGTCCATATAAAAATTTATACGCGCAAGATCGACTTCGTCTTCGTTTAAGTGGTAGTGAAAGTTAATAATTACATTTAAGGCTGAATCACCAAAACTATTAAAATGAATGGCTATACGCTCTCGATCAACATTGTTATCTTGCAAGAGCTGATACTTTAAATTTTCAGAAAATTTCTGCATCATTTCTGGTGTAGCGTCGTAGGTAAAACCTATCGTATGGCGAAATCTAATCCAGCCATTACGCTCAGATAAATTGTCGATTTTTTCTTTGGCAACAATTGAATTGGGTATGGTCACGATAGAGTTATAAAAAGTTTTAACATGAGTTGATCTAAAACCAATAGCTACCACGGTGCCTTCGGTGTCACCGATTTTAATCCAGTCACCGAGTTTAAAAGGGGAGTCGAGTAGAATAGTGATTGTACCAAAAACATTCGCAACAGTGTCTTGCGCCGCAAAAGCAAGCGCGATTCCACCGATACCAAGGCCCGCAAGTAAGGCTGTAACATTAACACCGAAATTTTGTAAAATAATTAATCCACCAACAACGATCACAATAACTTTTAGAGTTTTGTTGGCAAAAGGGGCTAATTGGTCATCTAATTTTGTATCTGTGGTTTTTGCCCACTCTTCGATTGATAGTCCACAAGCTTCAGCGGCTAAATAACAAGTACGAATCACATTGATAGATAAAAATAATTTAAGACCAAGCCCTAAGTATTTATCTAAATTAGGAGTGAGCTCAAGAGAGTCAATAAAAATAAGGCCAGCAGCACTGATGATAACCCAGCTTAAACCCTTTTCTATTTCTTGCTCTAAGAAAAAGTTTAAGAAAGTTCTTTTAGGGAAATAGTTTTCTGCTTTTTTGATTTTAGTAATAATCCACAAAACAGCAAATCGCACAAAGAAAAGTACCACAACAGCGGCTATTAAGCTTAACCACTTCCAGTTAGGTAAACCCATTACATAGGTGTTTAAAATTTCGTTCATAAAGCTCCAAAATAAGTTAAAACTAAAACTAAAGTTCCGATCAAGATACGGTAGTAGCCAAAATATTTAAAACCATAACGGTTTAGTACCGAGATAAAAAATTTAATCGCTAGGATTGCAAATAGAAATGAAAAAATCACACCTAACGCCAGATTTAAACTTTGTGATGAGTCAATGATATGGCGAATTTTCCAGAGTTTGTAGGCCGTGGCTGCGCCTAAAGTTGGAATGGCCAGTATAAAAGAAAATTCTGCTGCTTTTTCGCGCGAAAGACCAAAAAATTGTGCACCTATAATAGTTGCAGCCGATCTCGAAACTCCGGGAATCATCGCGATACTTTGAAATAAACCTATTAATAAAGAAGATTTTTCGGTTAATTCTTTTTCTGTGCGATGTTTAAACCAAGAATCAATACCCACCAAAATAATACCGCCAACAATAAGTGAAACCGCCACAGTTGTTGTACTTTCAAGTAAGGCGTCGATTTTATTTTTAAGCAAGAAACCTAAAACAGCAGTGGGAATAAAAGCCAAAGTTATATTTTTATAGAAGTTATAATTCCATTTGAGTTTTGATCTATAGAGATAGACCACGGCTAAAATCGCACCGAACTGAATAATCACATCAAAAGCTTTGGTAAACTCGCTAGGCTGCATTTGCATAGCCGCATTGGCTAAGATGAGATGCCCTGTTGATGAGACGGGTAAAAACTCTGTTAAACCTTCAATAAACGACAAGATAAGTACTTCTAAAAATGACATATATATATGTATCGTTTGGCCGATCTTGAAATACCTCAACCAATGTCTAGGTGCGTAAACTAACAAAAAAATAATTATTTACTATTTTTTAGTAAAAAAGTCGGGATACGATCTTTGAAAGTTAAAACGGTTCCAAGTCGGAACCAGATATTTCACGGAAGGAAATAACATGAAACTGAGAAATCTTGGTTTATCTTTAGCTCTCGTATTAGCAGCACAAGTAACTTTGGCTGGTGAGTACTTAGTTAAATACAAAAACACAAACGCAATCAACAAAATCGTATCTATGCAAACTGAGGCTTTCGGTCTTGAGATGAAGGGTATTCATCGTCCAGGTCAGTTAGTAACAGTTAATATCGCAAAGAAAAACGAAGCTAGAACATTAGCTTCACTTTTTGCCGATAAAAACGTTCAGTACGTAGTTCCTAATTTTACGATGAGAGCTTTTGAAGCTCCAGTAGATACTTCAGCTTTAAAAGAACAATACGCATTAGCAAAAGTAAATGCTGAAGCGGCTTGGAAACGCGCTGGTAACAAAGGTAGCAAAAATGTTTTGTTAGCTGTTATCGACACTGGTGTTGACTACAGACATAAAAACTTAGCTCCGAACTCTGTTCCAGGTTATGACTTCCGCGATAATGATGCAGATCCAATGGACTTAACGGGTGCACAAAATCCGGGTCATGGTACTCACTGTGCTGGTATCGTTGGTGGAACTGGTTTAATTGATGGCGGTATCTCAGGTTTATCTCCTGAAGTTTCAATCATGCCTTTACGTTTCTTAGGTGCTGATGGTTCTGGTTCTTTAGAAGGTGGTATCAAAGCTATCGACTACGCAATCGAGAAAAAAGTACAAGTTATCTCTGCAAGCTGGGGCGCATCTGTTCCACCTGCAACGGCTCAACCATTAGTTGAAGCAATTGCAAGAGCAGAAGCAGCTGGAATCATTTTCGTAACTGCAGCTGCTAATGATGGTAAAAACAATGATAAAACTGACGTTTACCCTGCAAATGCTGGTTTACCAAATATGATCACTGTTGCTGCTTCTGGCGCAACTGATGCAAAACCATCTTGGTCAAACTATGGTAAAGCTAAAGTTTCTTTAGCAGCTCCTGGTGAAAATATCATGTCAACAGTTCCAGGCGACAAATATTCAAATATGTCTGGTACTTCAATGGCAACTCCACTTGTTGCTGGTTTAGTGGCTTTCTTGAAAGCTCAAGATGCAACTTTGACTGGTGCAGAGATCAAAGCATTAATGCAAACTACTGGTTCAAAAGTACAAATCGAAACAGCATGTAACTGCCGTATCGATGCATTTGCTTCTGTAGATACTTTGTTATCTAAAAAAGCTTGGTTAGTTCCAGCTGCAGCAACTTTGGCTGAAAAAGCAACTTTACAATTCAATCTTAAAAATGCTTCAGGTGCAGTTAAGTTTGAATCAACTAATCCTGCAATCATCGCTATCGATGCTAACGGTTTAGTTTCTGCTGTAGCAAAAGGTACAGCTGCTGTTAAAGCAACTGATACTAACGGTACAGTTCAATCTTTAGATATCAATGTTGGAGCAGTAGCGTCTCAACCTCCTACAGATCCAGGTCAGCCACCAACTGATCCAGGTACTGGCGAATGTCCACTTGGCGACGCAGCTATGTGCCAAATTCTCTGCCAAATCATGCCGACAGCTCCTTGGTGTGAGCAATAACTTAAAGTCACAGACTAAAGTTTTAAAAAAGGGCTCATTTTGAGCCCTTTTTTTATTGTATCAAAGTAATACGCAAGACCTTTGTTTCACTTAACTTACGCTCTGTATTTGCCGATAAGTTCATGTGGAAAATAATCAAAATAATTCAAATTCAGTTGGCGCGTTCATAGACTTTTTTGAAACATCGGCAATTTTAATCGATACCAAAGATTATATTGTACGTTGTAACGACAGACTTAAAATTGAAAATTCTATTTTTAATTTTTTTGATTTTGAAAAAGACGAAAAAACCTATTCGTTAAGTCAGATCGATAAAGAAGACTGGTATAAATATCTAAGTCTATGTTTTTCGACGGGTGCCTCTAAATTTATTGTTAGATCTTGTTTTTATGAGTGCGTAATGACTCGAATGCTTGTTGATGGCGAGCAGTATGTGCTGGTAAACTTTTTTGAAAACAAATCGCTTAAAGAAGACGTGGCCGATTTTTTTCTTAACGACTTCAGGCTTTCGCAACTAAAAGAGCTCAGCGAAATGGCGGCCAGCATAGCCCATGAGATTAATAACCCATTAACGGTTATTTCGGCACGTACTCAGCTTTTAAAACAATCTATTAAAGACAACAAAGTTATTCCACCAGAAATTTTAGCGCAAAATCTAGAAAAAATTTACTTACAA
>JBEBIK010000173.1:0-5061 GCA_040080445.1 Pseudobdellovibrio sp. | reverse complement strand
GGCATACATCATGCTTTCGTTAGCTTATAGTCACAAATTAAAAACAATATTTTAAAAGGGATTCTCAATGAATAAAATCAAATCATTTTTTTTGTTAGCGATACTAACTTTTTCTTCACTGCAAGTGAGCGCGCAAAGTAATCAATCAAAAACTTTACCTGATCCTCGCCCCATCTACTCTAGGTCAGAAAATCAACCTCATATAGGTGTTCTTGGAGGAGTTATCAATACTAATAATACTGGAGAAAATGTTGGCGAGTACGGATTAGATTTTGGTTATCAACCTTATATACCTTATGGTTTAGGTGTTGAAGTTACACGATCTGAATCGGCAGACACAAATGGCGATAACAACGAAAGAACTTCGCTTCTTGCTAAAGGTTCATATAACTTTGGTGGAAATTCTGCCATTATTCGTAACAGTTACGTTGGTGTAGCCCTTGGTACAATACTACGTAATGATAATAGTTATTTCGCCGGTGGCCCTCTTCTTGGTTTTGACGTGCCAGTTAGTGACGACGATAAATTATCCTTAGGTGTTAATGCTAAATATTTAATGATCGATGGCACTGAACCTGATGCATTATCAGTAAATGGTGCTATAAAATACTGGTTCTAATTAAAGCTTTTAAAGCCTATTTGTTTAGCAACAAAAGGCTATTAATTAATTTAATGCAGTTGGGTAAGCAAATATTGTAATTTTTTAAAAAACTACTTTGTTAATCTTCAAAAGTTAGACGATCATAAGTTCTTATTTTAAATAAATAAAACCTTAAATGAGGACTTATGAAAAAGTTAGTAATCGCCGCGATGACATCGACAGTATTATTTTTAGCATTTGCGCAAGCAGCAGAAACTACGGCTAAGCCACCAAGTTCTGATATTCCAGCTAAACGAGAATTTTCACTCAATACGAAAGTTAATCCATGTGAAAATTTTCATAAGTACGTATGTTCTGATGTTGAAGCTTCATTTAAATTAAGAGACGATCGCAGCCGTCATACATTTTCTTTTAGTGACTCATCGGAAAGAATTTTAGAAGCTAAAAAGACTTTCTTTGCTAAAATCAATGAGCAAAAAAAATTAGACGCAAGATCACTACAAATTAAAGATGGTTATTTAGCTTGTATGAATTTGTCGGCTGGCGTTCAAAACGAAAAAAGAGTTGTAAAAAGAATAGTAGACGAAGTTTCAGCTATTAAAACTCCAGAAGAGTTTGCCAAGTTTCAAGTTTCTCAAATCAAAGCGGGTCGCCCCAGCTTTTTGAGTTTTGACGGAGGGTCAAATCAAGATGATCCCAATATAAATGATATTTACATCATGACTGAATTGATGAATCTTCCAGAACATAGTTATTACGAAAACAAAGAATTAATGTCTGATTATAAAAAACTAATAGTCGATTTCTTTAAAATCGCATTGCCTTCTTTAACTGAGACGCAATTAAGTGATAAAGCCGATAAGCTTATCTTATTTGAAAGAAGCTTCGTAAAAGAATACCCAATGCCAGAAGTAAGACGTCAAAGATGGTCTGAAAAGCGTCAAGAAAAACAAACAGAATTTTTAACTAAATACGCCAACATTGGTGCCCAAGAATTAGTTGCCTTAGCGCCTAACAAAATATTAGTGCAAAATCCTTTACCAGAAGCTTTAGTGTTTTATAACAAATCTTTAACTGCTGAAAATCTACAAATCCTTAAAGATTTTTATATCTACAGTTTTGCAAGTTCCGTAATTGACGATAGCAATCCTGAATACTTCAACAAACAATTTGCATTCAACAATAAATATCTAGGCGGTTCGCTAACAAGATCTGAGCGCCATGAGCGTTGCACGCGAAAAGTGATGTACACATTTCCTAAAGAATTAGATCAGTTGTTAATTAAAAAGTTATTTCCTAATTTTCCAACAGCTAAGTTTAAGTTAGTGGCTCAAAAAATTCGTGAAAGCATCATTCGTGGGGTTAAAAATAACACCTGGTTAGAAACTGAAACTAAAGCTAAAGCCGTTCTTAAAATGGAAAAAGCTAAGCTTTATTTAGTTAAGCCAGAAACAGCTAAAGAGTGGGATTTTATTCCTGTTAAAAAATACTCAAGCACAGATAGATTCCTTAATAACGAAATCTACAACAAAGCTTCCTACGATAAAACGATTAAAAGCTTCAAAGAGGGTGCAAACCTAGTCGCGTGGGGCATGGGCCCTTTAACAGTCAATGCTTATTATGATCCATCAGCTAATAAATTTGTTATGCCTATGGGAATCTTGCAATATCCATTCTTCAATGCTGAAGGCGATATTATCGAAAACTTAGGTGCTGTGGGCGCAGTTATCGGCCATGAATTAGGTCACGGCATCGACGACCAAGGTTCACGTTATGATGAGGTTGGAAAACTTCAACTGTGGATGAGCATGAAAGATTTAAAAGAGTTCTCTCTTCGCGGACGAAAAATGGTAGATCAGTTTAATAAAGCAGGTCACAATGGTACACTCACATTAGGTGAAAATATCGGTGACTTAGTTGGTTTAACTTTTGCGTATCAAGCTGCATTTCCAGATGGTAAAGCAAAAGTTGAAGACCAGAAAAAATTATTTATTGCCTACGGCCGTTTGTGGTGCGGAGTGGCTCGTCCTAAAGCCGAAGAGTCGCAGTTAAAAACAGATCCACATGCTCTAGGTTGGGCGCGTATTAACGAACAAGTAAAACATCAAAAAGCTTTCGCGGAAGCCTTCAATTGTAAAAAAGGCGATAAAATGACTTTGTCTGACGAAGACCGAGTTAAAATCTGGTAATTGAATATGTCACAAGTTGTTTTACTTTTTGGTGGTAGTTCAGAAGAAAGATTAGTTTCAGTTGCCTCGGCGCAAAATTTGGCGGGGCATTTTGATTTTAACGAATTAATTTACCAAGATTTGCAAGAAAATTTATACAAAGTTACAACTGCGGAACTTTTTGCTCATAAAAATATATTCACTGAAGAGTTCATGCCTAAGTCTCAGCCTTTTGCAAAAAATATTGAAGCTGCCATTTCTTATTTAAAAGATAAAACTATTTTTGTAGGTTTGCATGGAGCTGAGGGTGAAAACGGCAATATTCAAGAGCTCTTTGAAAAAAACGAAATCGCCTTTACTGGTTCTGGTGCCGAATCAAGCCACATAGCCTTTGAAAAAAATCTCGCAAAAAAAGCAGTGGCGGGTACTGATATTAAAATGGCTGCTGAAATTAAATTTAAAAATTCAGAAGTCGACGCCATTATGGACCGACTTCAAAAATTTTTGGCCCTTCATAAAAAAATTGTTTTAAAGCCCACAGCGAGCGGTTCAAGTTTTGGTTTACACATTATTAGTGACGCAGATTCATTAACTAAGGCTTGTGCTGAAATTAAAGCTTCAAAATTTGAATCTTACTTAGCCGAAAACTTTATTAAAGGTCGCGAATTAACGGTAGGTGTGGTTCAAGATGGATTTGAGCTCATGCCTTTACCAGCGTCTGAAGTGATCATTAACGAAGGAAGAGCTTTCGATTACGAAGGTAAATACCTAGGTGCGGGCTCAACTGAAATCACGCCTGCAGTTTTAACAGAACAACAACTGATTCAGGCGCAAGAGTTGGCATTAGAAGCTCATGCGGCTTTCGGTTGTTATGGTTATTCTCGCACCGATATGATTTTAACTGCAGAAGGCCCCTATTTTTTAGAAACGAATACTTTACCAGGTTTATCTAAGCCATCATTTTTGCCACAGCAATTGCTAGCGGCGGATATTAGTTTTAAAAAATTTATTGAAGCTCAAATTGATTTAGCAGAAAGTCGTTACGAGTTTTCAGAAGATGAGTTTGATGAAGCTGACTAAAACCAAAGGAGGCTCACTCTTTAGAAAAATTGCCATGGGGAGCTGGAACACAGCTGGCGACCCAAGCGTATATGGTCTACTAGAAATCGATATGAGCAACGCTTTAGTTTTTTTAGAAAAATTAAATCAGCAGTCAGATGTCAAAATTGGAGTGAGTGAATTAATCGGTCGCGCAACAGCTCTTGTTTTAAGGCAGCGCCCTGAGATGAACGGCATGATGAGGCTTGGACGTATTTATTTACGTGACTCTGTTAATTTATTTTATCAAGTGAATGTGCCTGGTGGAGAAAATGATCCAATTGGTAAAGCTAATTTATTAGGCCTAACAATTCAAAATGCAGAAAAAAAATCGCTTTTAGAAATAGCCACCGAATTAAAATTAAAAGCAGGTGCTATTAAATCAGGTCACGAAAATGAAATGACCAAAAGTGTAAAAACACTTTCGTTTGTTCCATGGCAATTAATGAAGTTTGTTTTAAATTTCACATCTTTTTTAAATTACGATTTAAACTTACCATTACGGTACTTAGGGATGCCTAAAGACCCTTTTGGTTCGGTGATGATTACCAATGTTGGTGGTATGGGCGTTGACACCGCATGGGCACCGCTAGTTCCTTACACAAGAGTTCCTTTACTCTTAACTATTGGAGCGGTTAAAGACCGTGCTTGGGTGGTTAATGGAAAAGTTGAAGCGCGTCCGGTCTTAAGAGTGGGCTGTACTTTCGACCATAGATTTATGGACGGAGTGCATGCAGCCGCTATGACAAGACTGTTCTTAAATTATTTTGAAAATCCAGAGTTGTTACTTTAATCTAATTGTATGAATACAGTGCAAAATTATTGGCGTAAATGCAGTAGCTGCAAAAAAGAGATACCTCTTAACTCTAAATATTATGAATGCAGTGTTTCGACCTGTACCGGACAGCGAACAGGTTATGTATTTTGCAGTGTAAGTTGTTGGGAAGTACACCTCCCTGGTGCTAAACACCGCGATGCGGGTGCTGTTGAAAAAAGATCTCCGTCTGTTGCTGCTTCTGAATCTCCAGAGTCTGCACCTAGACGTATTATTGTTACTTCAAGTGCTTCAGCTGTTACTCAAACCACAAGTAGTGCTGCAAAAAAGTCTTCAATGAGTAATGAAGTTTTAGTTGTGGTTTCAAAAATGAAACAATACATAAAAGATATTAGCGAAATGAATACCCTGTCTCTTAT
>JBEBIK010000172.1:0-5063 GCA_040080445.1 Pseudobdellovibrio sp. | reverse complement strand
AATTGTAATAGATTGCTTATCAAATTTGTTCTCAAAAAACTGATTTCCGTCTTGAAACAGCTTAATAGTAGATTCAAATGTTTTAAGCTGATCTAAACCTGTCATCTTAAAGAACTTCGTCTATCCAAGGGTGCACTTGTGAGTACTTACGTGCATCGGTTGGCGTTTTTGAGTTGGCTTGTTTATATAAATCTTGGAATCCAAATTTTTTATACATTGAAGCTAATCCTAACTGACTTAGCCCAGCATTGGCATCGAGTTTTATAGAAGCTTTAAAATAATTTTTAGCTTTTTCGTAGTCTTGGCTGTACATTTCAACCACTCCTAACCAAGCCAAACCTTCCGGGTTTTCTGGTTTCATTTCTAAGAAGCGGTTGAACGCAAGCTTAGCCATACCGTAATCTTGATTTTTTAAATAAATCTCACCCAATTTTTTTACCAAATCTGGTTGATCTGGTTTATCTAATAAGTTTTGGCGAATAGCTTGAACGTTGGGATTAGCTTTTGCTGTACCTGCTGGTTTTCTAACTTTTATATCATCAATAGCTTCATCCACTATATAGTCACCGTTAGATCTGCAACCTTTTACAAACAATGTGAAGACTTCAAACTTTTCTGCATTACTTAAGCAAGATTTAAAGTACTGAGCTGATTTGTTTCGGTACTCGTCTGATTGAGTTTGAATAGCCTGTTTATAGGCGGCTACAACATCAGGAGTTAAACCTTTAGGAATAGGAGCTTGTCCTAAAAATTCTGAAAATTCGCGGTAAGATTGACCAAGCTCGTATAAAGAACCAATAACCCAGCGACCATTTCCGTAGGCAATTACTTTATCGTAGTACTGATTTAAAACCTGCAATTTTTCGCCTTTAAGTTTAGTTACAGCACCGTCATCGCCACGACCAAATTTAAGTTGTTTGTAATCTTTTAAGGCTTCACTTGCTCTTAAATACAAAGAATGCGCCGATATTGTTTTTTGCTCTTCATCTTGTGGCGCAAAGGTTAAAACTTTATCAAAGTAAGGGATGGCTGACTTTCTCTCGCCCAAACGTACCAAGCTTAAACCCGTATAATAATTTGAAAGCATGCTCGCATTTGCTTGAGAGCTGGCCAATTGATTAAGTTGCTTCCATTTTTTACTTTTAGCTAATAAATCCGCTAATTTCGAAAAAGGTGCGTTCATTTTTTTATAATGTCCGTAGGCTGTATCGTAATCGCCCTGATTTTCTCTCAAAATCGCTGAACTTTTTGTTAAAGTCACAGACAGAGGATCTCTTGGGTAAAGCGAAATAAATTTTTCGAAATAATCAGCTGCGCGGTCGAAGTCGCCACTCTGAATTGCAATCTGACCTAAATCACCCACAACTTCTTTTGCGTATTTAGAGTCACTGTGCTTTTCGAGTAACTGTTCACCTGCACTGTAAACTAAAGGATCTTTTTTCTTTTTAAAGTTGGTGTAGGCTTCATAAATGGCTAAATCACCAATCGAACTGCCTTTATACTTTTGCCCCATAGCTAAAAGTTTTTTAGCGTAATCACGACTGCGTGGATCGCCTACTTTGTCTTCTAAAGTTCTAAACTGAGCTTGTTTTACTATATCGGAGATATCTTTTCTAAACTCACCATCTACTGTCGCTGGCGAACGACCCGTAATAATACTCTGACCGAATTTAATTAAGCCTTTATAGTCTTCACGTTGATTATAAGTATCTAATATCAAATGAATAGCGGCTTTAGATTTTTCGTGGCTTGGATTGGCTTGAATAAACTTTTGAAATTCAGCCACTGCTACGTCAAATCGGCGTTCGTCGTAAGAAATTTTAGCGATGTTAAATCTAATATCTTTAGCAATTGGAGAACTCGGGTTTAATTTAACAAATAAGTTACCACTATCACGATAACCTGATCTCGATTCTTCTAGCTCTAAACGAGTTAGTTTTTCTGGCACTAAAAGAGCTTCACCATAGGATTTAATAGTCGATTGCAATAATGCGGAAGCAGATTGCTTACGAGCATAAGCTCGCTCATAAAAATAGCCGGCGCGAGCGTACTGAGTTTTTGTAAAGTAAATCTCAGCTAAGTTTGTTGCAATGTCAGAGAAATACTTACTCTTCGGAAATAGCGTTAAGTAGTCTTGATAGATCTCAACGCTCAAATTCATTAAATCGTCTGATTTGTTTTGAACAGCTTGTTTATTTAAAGTGGTTGATAAATCGCGCAAATAAATTTCGAAGTTATTTTCTGAATTTCTTTTGTCTGCAGCCGATACCGAACTAGAGTTGCGTAGTTGTGACATGGTTACTGATAGAACCTTTACAATTTTATCGACGTTGTAAGGTTTTTTAGATTTTTTGTAGGACTCATAAAAACTGTTGATCGCAGAAATACGCACATCAAGGTCGTATGAAATTTCAATTAGTCTTGCATAAACAGGTACGGCTTGTTCGTGCTTTTCTTTAACTACAAGTCGTTTACCTAATTTACTTAAAACCTGAATAAGCGAAACGCGATCAGGACTTAAGCTTTCAAAGTAAACCGACGCTTTTTCACGCTCTGGAGTATGCTTTTCAAGCTCAGAGTAAGGCCAAACTAAAGCGATTAATGTATCACGGCGAATATCCGTGAGTTTAAGCTCTTCAGATAAGCCCGCACCCTCTTCAGCTTTAACGTCTACTAAAAGTACGCTTTCAAAAACATTTAAAGCGTTTTCAAATTTATCTAAATTAATGTAACACCAGCCCATTTTGTATTTAGCAAAAGGCACATAGGCATTAGCTGGTCTGTCTAGAATTTTTTGATAGATCTCTAGCGCTAGTTCAAACTCTTTTTTTCTTTCAAAGAAATAGTCGCCTAAACGCAACTGACTTTCTTCCCAGTATTTTGACTTCGGAAATTCTTTAGTAATTTTAATAAAGGTGTTTACCATGTCGTCAATTTGGCCTAATTCTCTGTAACTCATCGCGATGTTAAAAAAAGCTTTATCTACGAACTCATCTTTGGGGTAATTCTCGGTAAAACGAGTGTAAGTTTCGATGGCTTGCTTTTTAGCTTTACGACTGGCTGTTAAATCAAGGCTATCGAGATCCTTTTTAGGGAATTTCATTTTTTCTTCTTCGTATAACAATCGGCTTTTTTCATGATACAAATCGGCTAATACAAAATATAGATCTGGTAAGAAAGAAATGTCGCCCACTTCTTTCATTTTGTCTTTAGTAATAGTTATAGATTTATCAATTGTTGATATGTCTTTGTTTATTTGCTTCAAAGTAATTTTTTGCGCAAAAGAAATAGAAGTAAAAAAAATAATAAGAGAGCTTAATAAAAGCTTATTCAATTTTTTGACATTTCGATTTAACGAGAACGCGTAGGTTTTCAAGTTCATCCAGCCACATTTCTCCCTTATACAACCAGTATAAGCGATCAAACGTCATTAATGGAATAGCCTCAGGCCTATAGTTCAGCTCTTTATCTGATCTTCTAATTCGCAAACTATCGACTCTAGTCTGGTAGTCTAAGAAGTTTATTTGCTCACTCCAATCGAGCATCTCGTCGGCCGTCTTTCTGATCTGTTCGCCGAGCTTAATACTGATCATATCTTGCAATTGTTTGTCTTTAAAACTGACCTTAGTCTGGATGTCGGTCATCAAATCGCCTGATGATCCAGTTTTTTTGAACCACGCCATATCTCGTCTTAAACCACCAATAAAGGCTGAATAATTCTTCAAATTGGGCTTCATCAATGCCAGTTGCATTAAATCTTTGTTTTTAGTGAGGTCTTTGCGCTGCTTAATTGCCTCAATAGCCGTTTTATATTTTTTGTCAAAAAACTTTTTAATTTCAAAAACCGAATCGTAATGGCAAAGTTCTTTATAAATAAGCATTTTTAAAACATCAGTTTCAGGCGTGCGACTCTGTGCAAATAATGAAGTGTCTAGAGCCGTTAACAAACCCAAGGCTTTCGAGTAATGTTTTAGATAATACTTAGACCAAGCTCGCTCTAATAGAATAAACCCGCCATCATTTTGTTCGAATTGCAGTTCTTTTAAAAGTTCAAAAGATTTTTGAAAATCACCTTTTTCAAAGATTAGACGCGCATACTGACGTTTTGATTTTTTTTGTAAATATTCAGAAGCTGTCTTGTTATCTTTTAAGGCTTCAAAAATTTTAAGAGAGTTATCAAATCTATCGTTATAAAGCTCGTATAGAGCTTTATCATACTCAATCCTGAAAGCCCATTCTGTATCGGGAGTTATCCACTTTTGCGCGATCTTTTCCCACTTGCTGAAGCCTTGTTGTCGGTAACTTTGAAAGAACATATAACCCAGAAAACCTCTGAGCTCTGCTGGAACTTTTTTACTCTCTAAATTGATATCTTGTTCGATGATGGTTTCGCCCACAATGAGCTCATCAAATAGCGAAGTCTTTTTGATGACTTCTTCCATTAAAAAATAAGACCTTATGGCTTGGTTACTCAGCGGAAAAATTTTAGTAATTTCGTGCGCGAGCATAAAAGCCAAATAAGGGTGATCTGTTTTAACTGCAGCTTCGGCCACCGCCAAATACACTTCGGCTTTTTCGATAGGTTTTATTTTTTTAATGTTTTCGTTTGAAGCTAGGACAATAACTTCGTCGTATTTTTTGTCTTTAATAAGAGCTTCAACCTGCATCCAGAAATCGTTACGAGCCGATTGATACTGAAACGGATCTGATTTTTCAAACGGATTTTGCTCAAACTTAACTTGCGAATAGAGCGGCTGAATAAATAAAATTGAAATAAATAAAATTAATTTATTCATTTTCACCCCAAGCAAAAACAAGACCTACAGATATGGTTAACTGATTTTGTATATAAGTGCTTTTTTTGAAAAAATTAAGGTAGTCTAATTCTATTTTAACACCGTAGTCAGTGCCAAAATAAAAATTTTGACCAAAGCCTATCGAGACCAGCAGAGGTTTTTCGATTTGATAATCGGCAACACCTACTGAAGCGTTTAAATATGAGCGCGAATGCACTAAGTACGAGTTAAATAAAATACTTTTCGAATAAAATGGTACATACGTAT
>JBEBIK010000171.1:0-5065 GCA_040080445.1 Pseudobdellovibrio sp. | reverse complement strand
AAAGATAGAGGTAAAAAATGAAAAAAAAGAAGATCTTAAAAAAGAAAACAATCAAGAAAACAATCAAGAAGTCCGTGAAGAAAACGGTCAAAAAAGCGCAGAAGAAATTAAGTTCGGTAGCCCCCAAGAAATCAACCAAGAAGTTAATCAAGAAGGCAGCGCCGAGAAAGTCAGTGAAGACATCAGCGAAGAAATCCCCGTTGAAGCTGCTCCCGCACGCAGAGGTCGGTAGTTTGGTTCCAGATTTTTCTGTTAAAAGTTCGAGCGGTGCGCAAGTTAAGTTGTCAGATTTAAATGGTAAAAAGGTAATTCTTTATTTTTACCCTAAAGACGACACTCCAGGATGCACGATTGAAGGTAATGATTTCAATCGTCTATTGCCAGAATTTAAAGCTGCTAATACGCTTGTTTATGGAATTTCAAGAGACACTGTTGCTTCGCACTGTAAGTTTATAGATAAGTTTGGCTTTAAATTTGAACTTTTAAGCGACGACGAAGAAGTGCTTTGCAAATTGTTTGATGTTATCAAAGAAAAAAATATGTATGGAAAAATAGTGTTGGGAATTGAACGCAGCACCTTCGTTATTGATGAAAATCAGAAGTTAATTTCTGAGTTCAGAAAAATTAAGGCCGACGGGCACGCGCAAGAAATGTTAGATTATATTAAGTCGTTATAGTTTTGCCTGAAAGTTCGAGAAGTTGCTGGATAAAACCATCAACTTCTTCAGGCGTGGTGTCCCAACTTGTCATTATTCGACATTCGTAAGTTTGCTCATTCCAAACATAGAAAAAATATTTTTCTTTTATTTGTTTAATCCACTCTTTTGGAATAATCACAAAGACTGCGTTGCTTTGGCGTGGAGATGTAATTTTTAATTGTTGTATTTCTTTAATTCCATTGAAGATTTTTTCAGCCATATTGCACGAGAGCTGTGCTATCTCTAAGTATAAATTGTTTTGTAAATAGCGACTAAACTGTGCCGATATAAAACGTGTTTTTGATGGAAGCTGTGCTGCTTGTTTACGTATGTATTTAAGTTTTTGCTTTGAAGCTTTGGCTAATTCTGCATTTAAAACTAAAATTGCTTCGCCCATCATGAGTCCATTTTTAGTTCCGCCAAATGAAACGATATCGACACCGAGATCAGTGGTCATTTCTTTGAAGTTACATTTCAGTTCAATTAGCGCATTTGTTAGACGAGCGCCATCGACGTGTAAGTAAAGTTGATTTTGATGGGCCCAGTCGGCAATAGCGCGAATTTCTTCTTTAGAGTAGCAAGTTCCAAATTCTGTTGGTTGCGTAATGCTCACCACGCGAGATTGGCTGTAGTGTTGGTCGCCTTTGCGAATAAGCGATTTCTGTAGAGTTTCTAAAGAAATTTTACCATTTGTATGTGGTAGCGGAATTAATTTACCAGCAAAAAATTCTGGAGCGCCACACTCATCGATATTAAGATGGCTCACTTCTGAACATAAAATAGATTCGTGTCTGTCGCATATAAATCTTAAAGCTAAAGTGTTGCAAGCCGTTCCGTTAAATACAAAAAAAACTTCAGTTTGAGTGCCAAAAGCGTTTTTAAATAATTTAATAGCTGCATCGCTATAGTCGTCTGTGCCGTAACTAGGAGCGTGTTCAGTGTTGCTTTCAATAATAGACTTAAGAAGTTCAGGGTGAACTCCAGAGTGGTTGTCGCTGCCGAAGCCTTTCATATTGAGTCCTGAAAAAGATAATTGTAAGCAATGAGCGCAGCTGTTTTAGACGTGCGATTGTCTATATCTAATTTTGGAGAAACTTCGTAAATTCCAAGACCACGGATGTCAGCTAACTTGGCTAAACGTAAAAAGAATTTAAGGTAGTCTTCTGTTTTTAAACCCGTCACCCATGATTGGCTGCAGCCTGGTGCTTCGCTTGATGTTAGGCAATCAATATCAAAGCTAATAAACAAAGGAGAATTACGAGTTAAATTACTAAAAAGTGGGTGAGCCAGTAAACTTGTTAGACCATTGTTCTGCTGAATATCTTTTAAATTAAAAATATGAGCTTTTTTGTGTAATGCCCAATCGCGGTGTTTGATTGAGTTGCATTGGGGTTGAATGCCAATTTCCGCAAATTCGAATTGGCTTTCAAATTCAGAGAGCAAGCGATAGAAAGGGGTGCCACTATTAAAACCTTTAGTGGTTGGGCGAACATCAAGGTGGGCATCAAAATTAAGAACAAGTGGTTTTACGTCTTTTCCGATATGAGCTTTTAAAAAACCACTGGCATCGGAGTAGCCGTAGTCGTGGCCTCCGCCTAAGCTGATGGTTCTGAGATTTTGTTTTTGCAAATTGCAGATGTCATTTTGTGCGATAGAGTGACGTTCTGGCAAAGAGACCTCTGTTTTGAGATCGCCTAAATCGAAAAACTTATTTTGCGCAAACGCAGGGGTCATTTTATAAAGAAACTCGCGTATGGTTTGCGGCGCTGCTGCTGCTCCTATACGTCCACCATTAAGATTGATACCTTCATCGTCGGGGTAGCCCAAAAGGCAGAATGAATTGTTATCGTGATGTTTTGAGGCGTCAGAGGTTTTGAACAATTCGCCTAAGCGTATATCATCAGGGTCATTTTTCGAAAAAAAAAGATGGGGAGACGTTGGGTTGTAGTTGCTCACGGCCTTTACTTTCTTAGTTGTATATAACTAAGAATATCGCCTGTTTCAGAATCATACAATTGGATTTCAATTTCACGCGGGCTGATGAACTTAAGATCTCCAATATAGCCGCCTCCGCGTTCTCCAGAGATCAACATAACCCAAGAAGTAGAAGCGGGGTTGATGATATAAGTATAATTAGGAGTGAGTCCGGCTGCGCACTTGCGACCAATAACCTTCTGCGTAACTGAAAACTCAGTGAAACTTGAAAAATTATAACAGTAAGACTTGTCATCAATCCAACTGCCTAATAATGCACTCAGTCCTATATAGTTAACTGAACTTACAGTTAGTATCGTTTGGGCGGTATTTCTTGTGCCTTCAATTGAAATAAAGTCACCTTCGCTTAATTTTGCAAGGTAAGTAGAAATGATGGCTGTGTTTCCAGTTAGCGTGTAAGTTTTTTTATTTATATTATCAACAAAGAGAGTTTTGTTTTTAGTTTTAGAAATGAGGCCATCGAAGGTTAGTGCGAAAGAGGCTAAGCTTGTGAATGTGAGGAGTAGAGCTAAAATTAATCTCATATGTGTGATAAAAAACACGTTAAACAGATTGGGTCAAAGTAATCTCAAGACGTAGATTTTATTGGTAAAAAAATACAATAGCCTAAAAAATAGGCGTTACGTAGCACAAAGCGTTAAGCATATGAATCCTCTAAGAAATACTATGAGATAGGTGCATGCAATTAAAAACACACATTAGTTTTTTACTCATTTTTGCCGTTTTTCTTGTTAGTGAGAAATCCATCGCTCAGTCGAATAATTCTACAGGTAGAGCGGCTAAAACAATGTCGAGATCTTATGGGCGGACAGGAGTTTTGTTAGATACAGCAGTTTATTACGGACAAACAGAGGCCACAGCTAACCCGGTTGCTGCAAATCAGTGGCAATACACCACCTCTATATATGACATCAAATTGGGTTATGTAATGAGCAATAGTTTTTACTGGGGTGGTGAGTATACCACGCGCACTGATAACCAAGTTTTTGTAACGAACACCTCAGGTAGCGCAGCTGGAGCGGGTGTTGGTTACTTTTTCGATAATGGTTTTAATTTCAGAGTTTACTATAAGTTCAATGAGGTTTATGGAAGTTATGCCGATGGCACTGGCTATCAAGCAGATCTAGGCTATGCCGTGAACGTAACTTCAAATTTTTATTTGGGGTTTGTAGTTTCAGTTAGACAGACGACTTTTAAATCTAATGGTACTATTACTGGATTTGATTTCTGGACACGTAAAGAGACCTACCCTTTTCTAACGCTAGGTTTTTTAATTAATTAAGTTGCTCGAGAGTCCATTCAGAGAGTTCTTTTAGCTCCTCAGTTTCAATATTCCTGACTTCACTTTTAAGTTCAGTTAAATTTTGATTAGCAATTACAATCAGTGCATTTCTTTTTAAGCCTTTAGCGCCAGCTCTTGAAAGTGGTGAGCCGAAGTGATTTTTTTGAATCTGTTTATGTGAAGAGGTTAGTAAAAAACGGAAATAAATCACGAGCTCAGCTCTTTTGGCTTCGTCTAATATTAAATTTAGCTCAGTAGATGTAAGATCAGAAGCTTCGATATTTTTTATGCGAAAAACTTTTTCATTCCAAGGGCAAACAGTTTGGCACAGATCGCAGCCGAAAAACCAATCTCCCATCTTTTTGCGAAGCTCTACTGGCGGAACGGTTTTGGCTTCTATAGTTAAGTAAGAAATGCATTGGTCAGCTTTAAGTACTTTGGGTGAAACCAAAGCCTGAGTTGGGCAGATATCGATGCACTTGGTGCATTTGCCGCAAAAATCAGGAATGGGCTCGATGATGTTTTCATTAGCTGGAATTTCTAAGCTAGTGAGTATTTCAGCCACGAAAAACAAACTCCCATGTTTGGGGTGAATTAAGCAGGAATTTTTACCGAACCAGCCTAAACCACTTTGGTAGGCCATATCTCTTTCGAGAATGGGCCCTGAGTCTACGAAAGGAAGAAAGGTTTCGTTGGGAAATGAAATTTTCAGATGTTCGATAATTTTGACTAACTTTTGCTTTAGCCAAATGTGATAGTCTTCGTTATGGGCGTAAAGCGCAACTCGAGCTGGAGACTTATTGTTGGCTGGTTGCACGGCTGGAAAATAACTTTGAGCTATTGAGATAACTGATTTTAGTTTTGCGTCTAGAAGTAGAGGGTTCTTTTTTATCGGCAAATGGGTAGATAGGTATTGCATGCTGCCCTGATAATTATTGGCCAGCCACTTTTCATAGAAGTCTATACTTATAGGCGATTTAATTTTTTGAATCTCAACTTGATTGAGCTCAAAAGTGTTTTTAAAATGATTGAGGCTGTTACTTAAATCAGTCATAATTAAGCTGTGGATAATATTGCAACAAAGTTAAAA
>JBEBIK010000170.1:0-5080 GCA_040080445.1 Pseudobdellovibrio sp. | reverse complement strand
ACTTACCACCAAAAGGTGGTCGTAAACATCCGCAACAAGAATTTATTCAAGTTGATACCACAAATATTCTATTTATTTGCGGCGGTGCTTTTGTAGGTTTAGATAAAATAATCGAAAATCGTACTGTTAACAAATCAATGGGTATTGCCGGCGACATCGTTTCTAAAACAGATGATCAAACCGAGCACTTACTTTCTAAAGTTGAACCGGATGACTTATCGAAGTTTGGTTTAATACCGGAGTTCATTGGTCGTCTGCCTTGTATTGCAACATTAGCTCCATTGAATGAAGCTGTGTTACAAGATATCTTAGTTAGACCAAAAAATGCATTAGTAAAGCAGTATCAAAAACTATTCTCATTCGAAAATGTTGATTTAAAGTTTACAGATGCTGCGATTAAAGCTATTGCGCAAGAGGCTTTAAAACGTAAAACTGGTGCTCGTGGTCTTCGCGGTGTTATTGAATCTTCAATGTTAGATGTGATGTTTGATGTACCAGGTATGACGAACGTTAAAGAAGTTGTGATCGACGAAAATGTTATTCGCGACGGGCAACAGCCTAAAATGTTGTACTACACAGACGAAGAGATGAAAACAAAGGCCGAAGCTGCTGCTAAAAAGCAAAGCGAAAGCGCTTAGACAACCAGATATCCACGCCTGAGCTAGCTTAATGATTTCAGAAGCTCATCAGGCTGGCGGCTCAGGTCGTGCACATAGACATCTTGTAACACCAGATTAATAAGCATAGCTTTCGATAGTTTGACAAATTGGTCGATGGTGTTCTTCCACATTATATAACTTTTATCTTCAAAATTTCGACTGCGCTTACGCTCAATGCTTCCGCTTAATCTGGCGCTCATATTAAAGGTGAAAATTAAAAAGCGAATATTTTTTTGTTTTTGATATTTTATATAATGAGAAAAAATTAAAGCTGGCACGTACTTACCGCCGTGCTCATAGCTATTAGAGAACAATCTGGTAATTAGCAGAATATCTTCGCGGTACAGTTGTAAACCCACCCCGCCCACCAGTGTTATGCCTTTGAAAAGCAAATCGTACCTTAAAATTTCATTAGCCTTAAGTTTGCTCTCCAAAGACCACTGAGCGTCACCTGTATAGTTTTCGCTTTTAGGATTATACAGATTATAAAATGAAATTATCTCAAAAATTTCTGCATCCGAATAGGGGGGCATAAAGCTTTTAATATCATAGGTGTCATCTATTTTTGATACAGTCTGCAACCACAACCTCACATTATCGCAACACTATACCTCATATTTGTTGCAATTAGAACACGTTGATTTAACATTATTATAGTGAAGAACCTCTATCTTGTGCGCCTCTATTCGATCATCAAAATTTTATCTTTTGTATTTGCACTACTCTTTTACACTAAGATTAACTTTACTCTTGGGTTCATCTGTTCTTTTTTTATAGCTGGCATCGGAAGGTCGGGTTTTTATCACCGCTATTTATCGCATCGCAGTTTTGAAACCTCAAAATTATGGAAATATGTTGGCTTAACTTTGGGCACGCTGACCTTAAGTGACATAATAGCCTACGCCGCCATACATCGCGATCACCATAAATTCGCTGATACAGACAAAGACCCTCACTCTCCAAAGTATATCAATATATTTACAGTACTTTTTCGAGAAGAAAAACTTAAAGCTTCAGTTTCTTCTGTACGCGACCTGCTGCTAGATTCTGATATACGCTGGTTTCAAAAAAATTCACTTAAAATTGTAGCGAGCTATGTCGCAATACTTGCAATGTGCGATTTTGTATTCAACTTCAATTTTTCTTTCTTAGTTACATTTTTTGTTTTTGTTAACGTTATAACTGTTATAAATACTTTTAGTCTTGTTTATATAAACCACACCTTTGGATCACAAAAATACCAAATGACAAATAATAGTAAAAATACTTGGTGGGCCGCAATCATACTATTTACCGGCGAAAACTGGCACAATAATCATCATAAAAATCCTGACAACATCAGCATGTCCGAAGCTTGGTGGCAAATTGACTTAGTCGGATTGTTTTGCAAACTCATCTCTATTAAAATGCGTGATCCAAATGTTTGAAAACATTAATATTGCCCCCAAATTTAATACTACTTACTTGTTTTTTATTATACGAATTATATCGTTAATTTTTCTACTACTTCTTCTGCATAAAGTAATTTTTTGGATGGCCCTAATCGCAGCGTTTTTAATTACCGGAATCGGACGATTTGGATTTGTACATAGATACTTGAGTCATAAGAACTTTCAACCACATTTTATTTACAAAGTGGCGGGTCTCTATTTAGCGGTTCTTTCTCTTACAAATTTGCTGCCCTACGCCGCCATTCACCGTCGGCATCATGAATTTTCAGATACTGACAAAGACTCTCACAATGCTAATAAAATTAAATACTTTAGTGTTTTTTTAGAACAAATTAATTTTAAAATGGATTACGAATCCATTTCAGATTTAGTAAATGATTCGCTGATCATGTGGTTTAGCCGCAACCGTATTAAATTAATATTTTTTACTTATTTGCTAATTATTTGTTTAGATAGTCTGTTTAATTTTGAATTAAAACTTGTTACCTCGTTAATTTTGTTTCCGAATGTATTTCAAATGCTTAGTGCTTTTCTTATTTTTAAATGCAATCACACTTATGGATATGTCAATTTTAACACTGGCGACAACAGTAAAAATACATTTGTTTTGACTCTGCTGCTGGGTATCGGCGAACATTTGCATAACAATCACCATGCAAAGCCTTGGAAAGTTTCTTTCTCAGAAAAATGGTGGGAAATTGATTTCGTTGGATTTTTTAATAATTTATTTTCTTTAAATAACAGTAACCAACGTAACACCAATAAGGTTAAAATAACGCATGCTAATTAAACTACATAAATACAGTTATTTAATAGGTGTCTGGTTATTGCTTCACTTGTTGTTTGTTCTTGCTCTATTTAATTTAAATGTGCCTATTTTGGCTGCCTCATTGGGCTTATGGTTTTTAATCGGATGCTTCGGTTTAGAAATACATTTTCACAGAAAGTGTAGCCATTCTCTAAAAAGCTTTGATTTTAAATCTGTGTTATTTACTGTTATAGGTCATTTAGGCTGCCAAGGCAGCGCCATATTTTTTACAGCAACTCATTTGCGCCACCACCAGTTTTCCGACACTAAACGAGACCCCCACTCTCCTCTTTACGGCTGGTGGGATGCCTATGTAGGGTGGTCGATCAAAAGACGTCATGTGCTCTACGGACTCTCAGGGAAAAACTGCAGCCCCAACGTTTTTAACAACAAAATATTTAGATTTCTCCATCAGTATTACATTGAGTTTATTTGGGGCGTCTGGATTATTGCTTATCTTATTAATCCTGCCTTTTTTTACGCGCTGATAATAGCCCAAGTTTTTTCTTTCAATCAAAGTGCTTTTTTTGTTAATATTTTGTCTCATAAAAAAATATTTCTCAGCGAAAATTTTCATAAAACAACAGCATTTAACAATTTTTATCTGGCGTTGATCTCATGGGGCGTTGCTTTGCACGACTTTCATCACCGCTACCCTCATAGCAAATACTATTCTCAAAAATGGTATGAAGTAGATATCGCAGGCCGCATGATTAAAACTTTATGGCACAGCGATAAATTTTAATAGGTATCAAAAACCAAATGATCCCGTATTTCAGTTGATGCATTCACAGCCGTATGCAGAAGATTTGTTTTAAATTTATAAAGTGTCGACGTGTCGCTCATTCTGTAGACCAGATCATTAACAACAAAAAAACATTTTTCATTACTAATCAGTGGCACATGAAATCTAAACTCTTCTAAATCCAAATGGTAGGTTAAACATGTTTTTGGCTCTAGCCTCATAAGCCTTACTCTGCCAATATTAACTTGGTAGTTTTGCATTGCAAAATTTTTAACAAACATATAGAGCGATTCAACTTCAGTACTGACAAATACATTGTTAAGAATATTAAATTTTTCAGTGGGCGCGATAAATTCTTTTTTCTCGTAATTATACAAGGAGCCTACACCATCAAAAAGACTATTGCCGTCTGAAGATGTGAGTGAGAGCTGTTTCCATTTTTTAAAATCAGCGCAGTCTACATATTTTAAAAGCAATTTATAAACTGTATCCGCATTTTTTATTTCGATTAATTTTTCAACTGCGCTCATAAAACCAACTTATGCGCTAAAAGTAATTCATCAATAATTGTTTTGTCTTCGCTTTGCAGCTGCTCCCACGAATTTTTAAACTGCTTTACCGGAGCAGACGGAAAATCAACAAAGCTCATATCTTCATAGGCTATTTTTAAATACTTTAGCACCGACTGCATGCGTTTTTCTGATTCAGTTATTCGCAAGCATAGGTCTTCAAGCACTTCTCTTTTAACAATGTGTGAGTATTGACCCTCATTTGTATCGCCACTAAATTTAATAAAATTTTTTGTATGGTACGCCAATGCATATGAAGCTAACTGGTTTCGCTTATCTTTTCTGTAGGTGTAATAGTTATGCGTTGCTTGATTGATAAGTAATAAAAAAATATCTTCGTCTAGCGGGCTTACATGATTATGCATAACCACTATGTTTTCGTCGTTTTTTTCAAGAATCAAGTTTTTACGGTTTCGTACCATACTGTGCCAGTCTAGAGTATTAATTTCATATTTTTTTTCAGCGCTTATGTTGTTTTTTTCATCTAACTTATAATCAAGCCAAAATAAGCCTTCGGAATACGAGCTATGATTAACGAGCTCACCATTCAATTTAAGTTCGTAATACATTTTGTGATGATACGGATTAAATGGCTCAGATAAAAAAACTACATTTTTGTAGCGACTGCTTAATTGATTTTTTAAAAAAAAACTAAGCCAGTTGCTTCCAGTTCTGGGCGTAGACCAAATATTAATTAACATAACGCCGACTCGGCCCAAGCTCGTTCTTTGCAAAACCAACAGTTAAGACATGGAATTCGTGATTCTGTGCATGAGTGGGTCATGCTGTATACATCAAAACCAATATACTGTTTTTGCAATTCTTGTATTGCAAAAACAGTATAATCT
>JBEBIK010000169.1:0-5087 GCA_040080445.1 Pseudobdellovibrio sp. | reverse complement strand
AGACAGATTAAAGAGAACCCGCGCAACCTTGTTGAGAAGATTGTGGGCTTCAAACCTCGCATTGTGGGCTTCAGTGTTTACATCTGGAATACTCTTGAAACACTTGAAACCATTATGATTTTAAAAAAAATTTCGCCTGAAACTATTATAGTTCTTGGCGGACCCGAAATCTCTTATGAAACCGAAACACAAGAGCATTTGAAGTGGGCCGACTATGTAATTAAAAATGAAGCTGAATTTCTATTTCGGGAATTCTGCTTAAACCTTCTCGTCCGTGATGAAAAACCCACCACTCAGATTATTAGTGGTGCTTTACCTGAAATTAAACAGATCGTAATGCCCTACAACCTCTACAGCGACGACGACATCAAGAATCGTGTCATCTATGTAGAGGCTTCGCGTGGTTGTCCGTACAAATGTGAGTACTGCCTATCTTCACTTGATAAATCAGTACGCAGCTATGATTTAGACTTATTTCTAAGTGAAATGAAAAGCTTGCTCGACCGCGGTGTTCGCACTTTTAAGTTTGTAGACCGCACCTTTAATTTGTCACCGACCACCTCTACCCGCATTCTTAAATTTTTTCTGGAGCATATTGAACTCGGTCTTTTTCTACACTTCGAATTGGTGCCCGACCGCTTACCCATTGAAATACGCGACTTAATTAAACTATTTCCAGTGGGAAGCCTACAATTCGAAGTGGGCATCCAAACCCTAAACCCTGTAGTCGCACAAAACATTTCTCGTAAAAACGATATGACGAAAGTGGCTGAAAACTTTCAATACATGCGTGAGCACACCCACGTACACACCCACGCAGATCTGATCGTTGGTTTACCAGGAGAAACGTTTGAGAGTTTTGCCAAAGGCTTTGATGAACTCGCAGTCTACGGCCCTGATGAAATTCAAGTGGGAATATTAAAACGTCTTAAAGGCACCCCTATTGCCAGACACGAAAAAACTTTTAAAATGGTATATTCAGAAGCTCCACCATTTCAAATTTTATCTACGACCACTATGGATTATGTTACATTACAAAAAATGAACAGATTTGCTAAATTCTGGGACTTGTATGCTAACAGCGGCGAATTTAAAAACTTTGTAACATGGGTTAAAGAAAACGATTCTAACAGAAGTTACTTTTATAAATTTTACGACTTCAGCGAATACTTATCCTCTAGCTTCAGCGACACTCACAGTTTATCACTCATCACTTTGGCTGAGCGCGCTTGGAGCTTTATGATACTCCAAGGTGTTACTGAAGATGCAGCCTCTGAGCTCATCGAAAAAGACTACTGCTATGGCACTAAACGCCGCGATACTCCGCCATTCTTAAAGAAACATCGTATGCAAGCCACTGGCGTTATCATCAACGATAGCAAAGCTAAAAATTCACTTAATTCTCGTCAGCTCAAACACTTAAACTAAAGCTCGCCATCTACTGGCAGAGTCTTTGCTTTCAATTCACCCGATACTTTAAAACGTTTTTTGAAAGGTCTGATATGCCAACTCATTTCTTATTTACAAGGTTGTCTATTGTTTTAACATTGCTCTTTGCTGGTCTTGGTCTAAACGCTCAGGTCTTGGGGCCATCGGTAACTGAAGTGAAATTCAGCTACACCGCTACTTTTCAAGCGCCTGAAGACAACGATCTGCAAGATGACGAAGCCTTGGCTAACTTTCATGCTTCGCACATCTTCGGTATTTTTACCTCTCCAACTATTATTTCAAAACTCGTAGGTGTTAATGCTGTTACTGGTGGAGTAGGCGGACCTCGCACACAGATGAAAATCAAAATTTTATCGTCTGACGTTGCAGACGGGCTTGTAACTATTAAGTATTCAAACTCTGGCAAAATGGTTTTAAACTCAAAAGCCGCTAAAAAATTAATAGCTAAAGGTACTTTGAATTTACCTCTTCCTACGAACCCTTACGAAATTTACGATGAAAAATGTACCGACGAACATTACAACTCGTTTGGCGACTTCTGGTACTTTTACGACCCGTTCCGCAAAGGCTGTGAATATTTGAGTAAAGAACCAATGGCTACTAAAGTCGAAATCAAAATCACTGAAAATGAATATAAAAAATTAGACCTCACTCCGAAATTGCCACAACTGCGCGGCGACAACGCTAATGGCAATTTATTTTCTATCTATATAATCAGCGGCTACTACGAAGATGGTTCTGATAAAGAAGATCCCGGTTTCGAGAACTTCAATGAAATCCGCGACACTTTTTCAGACATGGGGTTTAAAGTTAAAAGTAAAGGCATTAAAACCACTAAGCCTCTGAACATCTACACAAAGAGCATTGAACTCGATAATGGCAAAGTGATCGATGTTGAAGTTAAGCATTTATTAATCGATACCGGTATCGAAACCAAATCAAAGGTATTTGCTAAGTTCTTTAAAGAAGCTGTCGAGCAAGGCGACCTAATCGTTTACGGCGGCCACTCTGGTCTTGGTGCAAATTTAGACATTCCTTCTTTAGAAGAAAAAGCAGGAGCTTTCAAATTTGATCCTAAGAAAAAACAAGTTTTCTTCTTTGACTCATGCTCTAGCTACTCTTACTACTTAGAACATTTCGCAGTCGAAAAAACTAAATCAAAAATCGACATTATTACAAATGGTTTATCTAGTTACTTCCACACTTCTGGCGGAGTATTATTTGCATTGATGGATCGCATGCTTTCTGAAAAAAGCGAAGATGTACTATGGATTGATATCTTAAATGACATGGAAAACACCCTCGATGGCGACACTTACCTATTAAATGTAGGCGGCATCTAAATCGCTTCGGAGAAAAAGTTTAAAAACAATTGAAAGACTTTCTTGCTCTATCTTAGCCGTTGGCATAGCGTGACTGCGCCCTGTGCCAACAGTCAACATAGGGCACAAAGGTCTTTCAGCTATTTTATAAAGAGTGTTTTTTAATATTGAGTTTAGATTTTTTAATGAATGCTCGGCTCTTTAATAAATCAAGTTGGCCGTAAAAGCCTTCGAGTTCTTGAACTTCAGAGTCATATAGTATCAGCTGACCACAAACTCCTGAAATTTTTTTTACTTTTAAATTACAAAGAACAATTTCGTATTGCGAATCAGAAATTAAGTCGATTTCATTTTTTCTGCCAAAATCTGCTGAAGAAAGAACGACTGTTCCGTTAAATTTTGAAAAAATATTTTTATTGATTGAAGATTGAATCAAATCTGAAGTTTTGTGATTGGCACAAGCCTTCGCGACATCTTTAATATTGTTATAATTCGAAGTGGTTACTTTTTTATTTTTGAATGTATAACGGATGCGACAGTTTGGATTGTCTTCTGACTCTGGACTCGCTCTCTTTAATTGATTTAAATTAAAAGATTTTGAATCAGCCGCGACTTGATCGCTATCAAATGAAACAGCCCGAGCTTTAAGGCTCAGGCTGCATAAAATAATGAGAGCTAATGCTCTTACCACTATTGTTCGATCATGCGGAAGCGCACGCGCTTAGGAGCGGTGTCTTCGCCCATACGTTTTTTGCGATCGGCTTCATATTCGCTGAAGTTACCCGGATAGAAGTAAACTTTTGAATCACCTTCGAACGCCATAATGTGAGTACAGATACGATCTAAGAACCAACGGTCATGGGAAATTACAACCGCAGACCCACCGAACTCTAAAAGAGCTTCTTCAAGTGCACGCATTGTATTGACGTCTAAGTCATTCGTGGGCTCATCTAGTAATAGTAAATTAGCGCCTTGTTTTAAAATCTTGGCTAAGTTCACGCGGTTTCTTTCTCCGCCTGAAAGAGTTCCAACTTTTTTCTGTTGATCAGAGCCCGAGAAGTTAAACCAGCTTACGTATTGGCGAGAGCTGATTTCTCGGCCGCCTAGCGGAAGCACATCTAAACCACCTGATAATTCTTCAAAGATAGTTTTGTTAGGATCTAGAGTTTCACGAGTTTGATCGACATAAGCAATCTTAACTGTTTCGCCTACTTTGAAGCTGCCGCCGTCGGCTTGTTCTTTACCGGTGATCATTCTGAAAAGTGTAGATTTACCCACACCATTCGGCCCGATAACGCCAACGATTGCACCTTTAGGAATTGTAAAGTCAACAGCTTCTAATAATAATTTTTTGCCATAGCCTTTAGTTACACCTTGAGATTGAACTACGATTTCACCTAAACGAGGACCAGGTGGGATGTAAATACTCATCTCTTGTAATTTTTCTGCAGATGGTTCTTTTAATAAATTTTCGTAAGCATCGATACGCGCTTTTGATTTAGATTGACGAGCCTTAGCTCCCTGACGAATCCACTCTAATTCGCGCTCTAATGTTTTAGCTTTTTTAGACTGAGCATTGCTTTCAGCCGTCATACGTTTATCTTTTTGCTCTAACCAAGAAGAGTAATTGCCCTTCCAAGGAATTCCTTCGCCGCGGTCTAATTCTAAAATCCAACCGGCAACGTTATCTAAGAAATAACGGTCATGCGTAACTGCGATAACAGTTCCTGGAAATTTTGCTAAATATTGCTCTAACCAACCAACTGATTCGGCATCCAAGTGATTCGTAGGCTCATCGAGTAATAAAATATCTGGGTTACTCATAATTAAACGAGCTAAAGCTACACGGCGTTTTTCACCACCTGATAAATGCGCGACTGCTGAATCGCCATCTGGGCATCTTAAAGCATCAATAACTAATTCGATTTTTTGATCGACTTCCCAACCACCAAGGGCTTCGATTTTTTCTTGAAGCTCACCTTGTTTTTCGATCATCTTATTCATTTCATCTGGATCTAGATCAGGATCAGCAAATTTATCGTTGATCGCGTTGTAATCTTTCATGAGCTTTGGAAGATCGCCCATTTGTGAAAAAATATTATCACGCACAGTTAATGTTTCGTCTAATAGTGGCTCTTGTTCTAAGTAGCCCACTTTCATTTTTTTTGCTGGAAAAGCTTCACCGATAAATTCGTGATCTACGCCTGCCATAATTTTAAGTAAAGAAGATTTACCTGAACCATTCAGACCCAAAACTCCGATTTTTGCGCCGTAAAAATAAGATAAATAAATATCTTTTAGTACGAAACGATTAGG
>JBEBIK010000168.1:0-5111 GCA_040080445.1 Pseudobdellovibrio sp. | reverse complement strand
GGTACCTGACTAAAGTTGTAGTCATAATTTTCTTCACCAGCACCGGTACAACTTTTTTTGTCTTTTGATTTTTTCCAGTCAAACTTAACAATGTCATCAACTTGAATTTTTGCTTTATTGTTAACTCCGCTACCGTCAATAATTTCTGTAATATTGCTTCGCCCATCGCGGTCTAAGTCGGCTTGCATGTCGGCTATAACAGGGTTAGTGCCACGAATGATTTCAACAAAATCAATAATTTGATCAGCATCGGTATCGAAGCCATTTAAAGTTTTACCAAAATAGGCGTTGGCAAATTTTATATCACAGTCGTTAAGGCCAATGCCGACTTCATCTTTTATGCAGGCTGCAGGAGCTTGGCACAAACTCACATCAAATCCTGCGCGTTGGCAAAGAGAATCTAAAACTCCCTTGCTGCGAGGGTTGAGTGGGTCAAAGCCTAATTTTATTTCTTCTTTATCTGATATTCCATCGGCATCACTATCGGGTTCATAGTTTTTTTCATACTGAACGCGGTTAACATTAATAGCTGTTTGCTGGTAAGACTTATAAGCATAAGTGGCTTGTGGTTTGTAAAGCTCACAAAGCTGAGCCGATAGATTGTCCATATCTTTAATTTCTAAAGTTTCTGGTAATTTAGCTTTTGTTGGATCATCAGGAAAGTTAGGATCAGGTATCATTTCGCCAGTGGATTGTGCGATAACATCTAAAATTTGCTTAGCAGTAGCTTTTTGCGAATCAGGGCCATAGTACATAGTTTTCATTTTAATTCCGCTTGAAAATGGCAGAGCAAAATCAATCATGTTTTTAATGCTAGCTAAGTAATTAGTTTTTTGAGCTTCAAATGTCGGAAAATCGGTAGGTTGACCATCTGTAATAAAAAATGTTTGGTAAATAGGTGCGCTAGCTTCAGTACTAACTGATGTCGATACGTCAGTTTGAATATTTACTTTTAAACAATCTAAACCTTCTTTGTACGAAGTATCGCCCATTTTAAATGGACTAAATGAAGTGTAAGCGCCGTTGGCGGCAATGTCGTCAGCTTGAATTTTACGAAAGCCTTCAACGCTGGCTAAGGCTTCAGTTGCAGATTCAAAACTAGATGTACAGCGTTTAGCTGTAGAAGAAAACATTGCTTGGCTCGAAAAGCCGATAATCGAATATTTAAACTCAGATGAATTACCGCATGTCGAAATAAATTTTTTCATGGCGTCCATACGTTTAAAGTCTTTATCAGTAGAATTAGCTAAATCTAGAGTCCAAAAATATTTTCCTTCTTCGTAACCTGGCTGATTGCTAGATCCCCCCAAGTTAGAAAGAGACATATCAACGATAAACGCAAAGCGAACAGGAGTACCAAACTTGTTACCTGTGCCAGAACACACCGAGCCTTGCGGTAGCGCTTTGGCTTGCGGTGCCGCTATGCTGGGTAACTCTTTAGGTTCGAGTTTTACATTGCCGCAGTTTTGAAATGAGACCATCATTAAAAGCGAGCTCATAAAAATAATAAAAAATGTAAACTTTTTCATTATTTAATTTCTCCCAATGGATCCATAACATTTAAGATTTGAAAATCATTGTAGTCGATTTTAATTTGCTGAGCTACGTCTGGGCTGTACTTTAATTTTTGTTCTAATTTAACCCAGAAACTATCACCAGGGTTGTCTAAGCTGTCTACGCGAATCATAAAGAGTACGCGATTTTCGACTACAGAATGTGAACCACCAATTAATTTTTCAGTGGCTAGTGTATTGGCTTCTTTAGTTTTACTTTTATAAAACTGAGAGTTGTCTTCACTTTTTAAAGTTAAAACTAATGGAATATTTTTTAAGTTAAATAAGTATCCTGGAGAGTTTATAGTACGGCCACGAGAATCTACAATTAACTTTTGTTCTTTGTAGTGCCGTCGCTGGCCGTTTTTAAGCGGTCTGATGATAAAGGATTTAAACCAAATAAAACTTCATAAGCATCCGGGATGCCGTCGCCATCTGTGTCAAAGTCTTGTGTATCTAAACCTAAAGTGCGCTCTTCGCATTCGTTGAGCCCGTCGCCATCAATATCAACTGTTGCGTCGCAACCTACATTAATACAACCACTCATCATATATTTAATACCATCTAAGCATTTGTTATCACTACGAGGGTTAGATGCAGAAAAGCCATTAGAAGTTTCTAATACATCAGGTAAACCATCTGCATCCGAGTCGATTTCTAAAGCCCCGTAAGAATTAACACGCGCATTTAAATTAATCGCAAAAACTTGGCTCACTTGGTAACGTTCATTATTTTTTAAAGACATGAATAACGAGAAAGGAGTTTTACTATCTTTTTGAACAGCAAATCTATGACCTTTTGGGTAAACCTGCTGAGCTTTGTTAACCCAATTACTTTTTGGATCTAATTCAATAGCTGGAAGTTCAAATGCTTTTACATTTGAATCCATTCTTACGAAGCTGAATCTATAACGTGTATCTGAATTTCTTCTGAAAACATTAATTAATGTAGCCATCTGAAAAAATATTTTTGGATTAGTATTTGTTTCCCAAGCACCCCAAAACTCACGAGCACTTGTTGTAAATCTTGTACTTGAGTACCCGATATTATTCGGATTAAAACTAAAATCTTCTAACTGAGTAAAGCAATCAGCACTACATGCAGGGCTGCGCGATGTAGGTAGCTTGCCGCTTTCTGCAAATTCGAATGTTTCTGCCTTGCAACCGGCAATACAAGATCTTAAATCAATGTCGATGTGACGTTTCCACTCATAGCATTCCATACCCATTTGCCAGTTGGGTGGATCCATACAAATGCCGCTGTACTGAGTAAGTGGAGCAGTTTTTTTAATAGTCCAAATCATTTCAATAACTTTAGCTAAATGGTCAGGGCGCGGTTTTGGTACTCCATCCGACATAAATACAATTTCAAATTGAGTGGCGCGAGTTAGATTAGCGGCTTTAAGAGCTGCTAACTCAACAGATACGGCAGTATTAATAGTTTCTAAACCTGGTGCAGGTACAGACGTGCCGAAGTAAATCATGGCACTGCCTTTAGTTTTTAATCGGTCACCTAATTGATCTGCAACAGGAATGTAGGCCGGAAAGGCGGGAGTATCAGTTGCAGCTGTGGCGCGAATGTACATTCCTTCAAGACGGTTGAGTGCACTTGTAAAATTAGCAAGACTTGCAAAGCCAGCCACTGCAGGCCAAGTTTTAGTTAAAGATTTTAAATTACCTTCTTGGTAACCACCGCTAAATGGCACGGCCATTAATTTAACTTGGCTTTCTTTGATGACACCTTTTGTAACAGCAGCCTGAACTTGATTTACCCAGTCACGTAAAACTTTAAAACGATTACCATTATTATCGGTGCCACTTAATACATTACAATTAGCAACAGGTTTTACGCCTGCAATTAAAGTATCAACGCTGCCATCGCAAGGGCCTTCTACTATTGAACGGCTCATATCAATTAAAAACACGGCCCGCAATTGTTGTTCAGGCAGTTCTGGAATTGAAATGTAGTTTATATTTTCTGACGCGCCAGTAACTGGAGAGGGCGTTGCACTCTGCGAACGTAACTCGACCTTACCACAATTATTAAATGTAGTTAGCAACAACATACTGAAGAATAAAAACGAAAGGACGAGTTTCAGTTTTCCCACTAAAGGTCTAGTCGGGCTATTTTTAAAAAAACTTAACTGATTTTAGTTAATTAGGAGCCAAAAATCCTAATATAAGACAATGGTCGAAGAGATACTTAAATTGAGACATTCATAATTGTACATATGAGACGAGAAGCTTAAAATAAAACAGCTTTAATTGTACTTAAAATAGAGGAGCCTCAACTTGGAAATTTTTGCATCGATTTTAGAGAATTTTAAGCATGAACCACTTTTTATGTGGATGATTGCTGTCACTTCATTACTTGGGTTAGGTATCGCTGCTGAAAGAATTATTTATGTTCATAGAGCCTCTAATTTAGATAAAGACGATTTCATGAATCGTGTAAATCAACAAATTTTAAAAGGAAATTTACCTGCAGCTATTCAAGTTTGCATGCAAATGGAAAACCCCTTAACAAATATCGTAAAAGCTGGATTAGTGGCGGTTGCCAATAATAAATCTGCTGAAGAAGTGCAAACAGCTATGGATGCAGTGGCCCTTAGAGAAATTCCAAAAATCGAAAAGCGTACGAGCTTATTGGCACTGATGTCGAACTTAGCAACTCTTATTGGTCTTCTTGGTACAATCGCCGGTCTTATCGGAGCCTTCAAAGCCGCAGCAGGTGCGAGCCCTGAGCTTAAAGCGGTAATGCTTTCTAATTCGATTGCTCTTGCCATGAATTGTACAGCGTTCGGGTTATTCGTAGCTATTCCGTTATTAGCAGTTTACGGTTACATTCAAACTCGTGCCACTGAAACTGTAGACGATATTCACGAAGTGGCCGTTCAAACTTTAAATTTCATTATTTCTAACCGACAAAAATTTAAGTAGTTGAGGTAGTATGGCTGGTGGTGGTGGCGGCGGAGGCGATAAGCGAAGCTCCAATGCAGATATAAATTTAGTTCCATATATCGACTTGCTCTCGACTCTCATTTGTTTTTTGTTAATTACAGCTGTTTGGCAACAAGTGAGTGTGATCACCACGAACTCAACAACTTCTCCTCCAGAAGATGCGTTTAACCCAACTCCTGCAGATCCAAACAAAGTAGATTTAAGTCTCAAGATATTCGAAAACCGCTTAGAGCTCACAGCCGGCAAAGATGTTAAAACTTTAAATCACGCAAATGCGCAAATTGATAAAACTTCTTTTAAAAGTGTTTTGAAAGAATGGAAAAAACAATTTCCAGATAAGCAAGACATTACGATTAACTCAGAAGCGGCTATCCCGTATAAGTTTTTAATTCAGACAATGGATACTCTCATAGAAGAGAATTACATTGGGCTTTCGATCAATACGAATTAATTCTTATACTCTTGTAAAATTTCAGGTCTAAAATTGGTTCTAAATTTAATACGATTTTTTAATTCTTCACGCTGACGTCTAACAAAATTCATACGGTCGTCGCTCAAGAGCTCACCTTTTACGGTGATATCTTCAAGATTTAATTTT
>JBEBIK010000167.1:0-5179 GCA_040080445.1 Pseudobdellovibrio sp. | reverse complement strand
AGTGGTATAGCTGCTCATTTGACAACGGCGATTAAAGAAGATGGCAAAGTGTTCAACGCTTCATTCATGATTGATAAGTCAGGCAACACTGAATTGCTTTATCGTAAAATTCATCTTTTTGATATTGAGTTAGCTGGACAGAAGCCTATACGCGAATCGGATTGTTTTGCGTATGGATCTGAGCCATCGATTTTTAATATCGTCGATTTTAAAGTGGGTAGTTCAATCTGCTATGATTTGCGATTTTCTGAGTTGTATTCGGTTTATGCCAATGCTGAAGTGGATATTATTTTAGTCCCATCGGCATTTTTGGTTAAAACTGGTCAGGCTCATTGGGAGAGTTTATTGAGAGCGCGTGCAATAGAGTCGCAGTGTTATGTTGTGGCGTCGGCACAGGCTGGTGAGCATAAGTCTGCAGAAGGTGGTCATAAGCGCGAGACCTATGGTCATTCTATGCTCATTGATCCTTGGGGGCGCATTCAAACTGTGTTACCAGCGGGCTCAGGTGTTGTCTTTGCCGAGCTAGAGCACAAGGAAATTAGCCTCGTCAGGCAGCAGATTCCAATGCGCAGTCATAGAAAAATTGATTTATAACGAATTTTCTTACATATTAGGTGGTAAATTATGATGAAGATCTTTTTTATTTTTATGCTAGTAGCAACAGTTGTTCATGCGGATGAGGAATCGCAGTTTGCAGAAATTGCAAGACTACGTCAGTACGCCAGTGGCGAAGACGAAAGTGATTTAAAAGTTCAGCCTGTTTTAAATACAGCACAAAGTAAAAAGAAAAAACCAACTAAAACGGAACCCAACGAGGGTTTTTAATAGGAACTAGTTATGAAAATCAATGATTCATTGCCTGAGGGTGTAACGCGCGAAACGATGGAAGTTGACGTTTTAATTGTAGGCGGTGGTGCTGCCGGACTTTCTTGTGCCTACAGAATTGCTACGGAAGTTGAAAAACATAACCAATTAGTCGCTGAAGGCAAACTTCAAGCGGAACCAATTCCTGAGCAAATGATCGTGGTTATTGAAAAGGGTTCTGAAATCGGTGCACATAGTTTTTCAGGTGCAGTTTTAAATCCTAAAGCTTTACAAGAATTAATTCCAAATTATAAAAAGCTCGGTTGTCCGCTAGACGCAGAAGTAACAGAAGATGCGGTTTATTATTTAACTGAAAAATCATCCTACAAATTACCGATTACTCCTCCGCCATTTCATAATATTGGAAACTATGTTGTTTCGCTTTCGAAGCTCAATCGTTGGTTAGCTTCGCAGTGTGAAGCTAAAGGTATTAATATTTTTCCTGGTTTTGCGGCAGTGGAAGCGCTTTATGAAGGTGATAAAATTGTTGGCGTAAGAACTGGCGATAAAGGTCGTGATAAAGAAGGAAATCCAAAATCTAACTTTGAGCCGGGTTTAATATTAAAAGCTAAAACCACAGTTTTTGCAGAGGGCACGCGTGGCAGTTTATTTAAACAAGTATCAAAAAAATTAAATCTGCGTGAAGGTAAAAACGCCGAATCATTTGAAGAAGGCGTAAAAGAAATAATTCAAATGCCAGCAGGAACAGTAACAGCGGGTCAGGTTATTCATACTGCAGGCTATCCGCTCAATAAATCTATTGGCGGCACATTTATTTATACAATTCCTGGCGATAAAATTATTTTAGGACTCGTGGCCTACTTAGATTCAAACGATCCATTGCTCGATCCACATCGTGAACTTCAAAAATTAAAAACTCATCCGTTTATTGCCAATATGATTCAAGGCGGAAAAGTTATTGCTTACGGAGGTAAAACTTTACCTGCTGGTGGGTGGTACTCTATGCCGAAACTTTTTGGTGATGGCTTTATGGTTTGCGGCGACTCAGCCAGCATGGTGGATGTGCAAAAGCTAAAAGGTATTCATTTGGCCATGAAATCCGGCATGGCGGCCGCGGATTCGGCTCTTGAGGCCATTATCAAACAAGATTCTTCAGCCGATATTTTAAAATCCTATGAAGCTAAAATTCACGAAAGCTATGTTAAAAAAGAATTGTACCGCGTACGTAACTTCCATCAGACTTTATCAAAAGGAATGTTTGCGTCTTTACCATTAATTGCCTTACAGGAAATTACCGGTGGTCGTGGTTTATTCGATAATATGGAAGCCCATGTTGATGCCAAGACGACTTTGAAGGTAACTGAAGTTTGGGGTTCTGAAGGCGAAAAAGCCAAAGAAAATCAACTTCCTGCTGTCGATGGCACTTTGATGTTTGATAAACTAGGCAGTGTATACCTAACTGGTACAATGCACGATGAGGACTCTCCGAACCACTTGTTGTTGCAAAATGGCGACATTTGCAGAACGGTTTGTGAGCCACAGTATAAGTCTCCATGTGTGAAATTTTGCCCAGCAAGCGTATATGAGATGCTGCCGTCTACTCAAGAGGCAGGGAAGTATGATTTACAAATTAATTATACGAACTGTATTCATTGTAAAACCTGTGATATTAAGTGTCCGTTTGAAAATATTGATTGGACAGTACCCGAAGGCGGCGGCGGTCCTAAATATACGGAAACCTAGGGACTTCAAAAATCCCTACTATTGAAAACTTAATAGAATGTAGGGAATTACGATGGCACACTTTTACGCTTCTTGCCCGAAGGGCATGGCTGACTTAGTAGAACAAGAGCTTCAATCTTTTGGATTAAAAACCTGGGAAAAAACCACAGGTGGAGTGGTTTTTGAATCTAACTGGGCTGGTTGTTACAAAGCTAATTTAAATTCAAGATTTGCCAGTCGTATTTTAAAACCAATTTTAGATTTTCCTGCATATCAAAATGAAGAACTCTATAATAACATTCGAAAACACGATTTTACAAAATACATTAAGCCAACTCAAACGATTGCGATCGACGTAGTCGTTAATGACTGTATGTTGCATGATCAACGATTTGTGGCGATGAAAATCAAAGACGCAATCGTAGATCAATTTCGCGACAAATTTGGTGTGCGCCCTGACGTCGATACAAAAAGCCCTGATTTACGTATTCACGTTCGTGGACACAGAGATCAATTCTCTGTAGCGGTAGACACCTCTGGAAATTCATTATTTATGCGTGATTATCGTTTGGTAACGGGTGAAGCTCCGTTGAAAGAAAATTTAGCAGCAGGTCTAATTGCTTTAACTGAGTGGGATAAAAAATCAGCGATTGTAGATTTATTTTGTGGTTCGGGAACAATTTTAATTGAAGCGGCAATGATGGCTTTAAATATGGCGCCAGGTCTGCAACGTAAAAAATTTGGATTTATGAATCTTTTAGATTTTGATGAGCAAGCTTGGGAAGACACTATACAAGAAGCTATTGCTGGAGAAAAAGAAGAATTAGATTTTAAATTTTACGGAAACGATATCGATAAAAAAGTTTTAGACATGGCTAAGCGCAATGCTAAAAGCGCTGGAGTTTTAGAACACATGGTATTTAGTAATACGTCTGTATCAGTCGCTCTTCCGCCAGAAGAAAAATGCATGGTTATTTGTAACCCTCCATATGGTTCTAGAATTGGTGACGAAGATAACTTAAAAGACGTGTATCGCGACTTAGGTTTTACTTTGAAGCATAGATTTAACGGTTGCGAAGCTTGGGTTCTTTCAGGAAATAAAGATTTACTACAAGAGATGAAGCTCAAGTCTACACGTCGTCATTTTGTATTTAATGGAAACATAGAGTGCCGTTTTCTCAAATATGAGATGTATGAGGGTAGCCACCGTAAAGCTAAGCAAGAGCCGCAATAAATTTTCCAAAATAGCCAAAATAAGTTAACATATTTTTAGTGGCTGTATTCAATCGTAAAAAACTCATATTAGCAGCACTTTGTATGCCGCATTATTTATCTCAATTTGGGTAAGTGCCCAAATCTTTATTCCATTTGGTTATTGGGGTTGTGGTAATTTACCTGTAAATTTCAGTGATGATACGGCTGGTGAATATTCTGCTGGCACGTCCGTGTTGCGGGTCGAGTTTCGTTTGGTGTTGATAGTAATACAATTTATATCGGTAAGTGTACTACGGCCACAGTTAATAACGGTAACTGGCGCCATATAGTTGGTGTGTTTAATGGTGTGGCGGGAGCAGTAACTGCTGGGCAATTTGCTATTTATATTGATGGTGTGGCTGCTGCAACAGCGAATATAACTGTTAGTGCTGTAGCAGCACCATTAAGTGGTTAGGTAATACTAAAATAGGACGTCATGATGCATGGGGTGTTAATTTTAATGGGAGCATTGATGAAGTGGCCATGTGGACGCGCGCACTGAGTGCTACAGAAGTGGAACAGCTTTATCGGCGAGGTGGCAATCGAGTTAAGTTTCAGATTCGCAGTTGTTTGAGCCCAACATGCGCTGAAAACCCAACTTGGCTAGGTTATGATGGAAGTGCATCGACATTTTTTACAGAGTTAAATAATAACACTCTTCCTGCCACCATGGCGGGCTCTGTGAGAACAACTTTACCTGTTATGACATTTAGTGATTATGTGAGATTAATATTGGGTAATACCAGATATATGCAATACAAAATTGATTTTGAGAGCGACAGCACTACATTGGTGCCGAGCGTGAAAAGCGTTTCAGCGTCCTATTAAAATTTTAACTACATTTTCAAAAAATATTTGATCTTCTTCAGAGAACCTTTTGAGTGAAGCGGAGTCTACATCGAGAACTCCGACCAACTTTTCATTAACGATGAGTGGAACCACAACTTCAGATTTAGATCTGGAATCACAAACTATATGCCCTGGAAACTCATCGACATTTTCAACTCGTATAGTTTTTTTATCGCGGGCAGCAGCGCCGCAAACGCCTTTTTCAAAAGGGATCATAGTGCATGCGGGCTGGCCTTGAAAAGGGCCTAGCCAGAGGGTGCGAGGTTCATCGTCATTCACTAAATAAAAACCCACCCAGTTGATGTCTTCAAAACGTGACATCAATAGTGCTGATGTATTGGCAAGATCTGTAATCCATCGACCAGTTCTGAGCCCTTCAAGTTCTTGAAGAATTTCGTGATGCGAGAATTTGTGAATAGAAGCTTTGAATTCCAAGATAGTTACTTAAACTGTGAAAGGTTTTATGACTGCAAGGTAACTAGCAATAATAAAAAGAGTAACTAAACTTAAAAAAATTGGTCCGCCGAAA